>NZ_ABCK01000011.1 GCF_000170755.1 Lentisphaera araneosa HTCC2155 | reverse complement strand
CTGAGTTTAGCACTTTATGTATAAAAAATCAAATTTTCACTAAGGATAGAGCGGTATGAGAGTGTGATTTTATAGATTTTTAACGATAATGAAGCTCTTGTTTTACGTTTTATGGTGAGTTATCTAAGATTGAAGCTCGATAAGAATGAGCGGAGTCTGCAAAGCCTCACTTGTCAGAGTCTAAACTCAAGGCATATTGCAAGAATTTTAGAGAGAGATGAATGTTTCAAATAAACGCAGAAGACATGTTACTGATTTATTGTGTGCTGATTTTAGCGCTCTTATCTGGCTTGTGGTTATATAATGAGCTTAAACGGGCAAAGCCAAAATCAGATTTATCGATGGAGCGATTATGCCGCTGTAAGAACTGTTCACACATATATCTTATTTCTCGTTATGAAACGATGTCGCGTTGTCCGCAATGTGATGACTTGAATTACATAACTGATAGGACCAAGATTTAATGCGTATTATTGGTGGCGCGGCTCGTGGTATTCAATTGGAAGCAGGAGATAATCCTGCTACACGTCCCACTACAGATCGTTTGAAAGAGACTTTATTTAATATAATAGGTTGCCTTGAAGGTGATGTGGTAGCCGATGTTTTTGCGGGGTCTGGAGCCTTGGGTTTAGAAGCCTTATCTCGTGGTGCATCAAAAGTCTATTTTATAGAAAATGATTTTAGAACGATGAAAATCATTGAGAGCAATTTTGAGAAAGTCAAAAAATCAATGTCAGGCGACTGCGGTGAGGTTGAATTCGTATGTCAAGATTGGCGTCAGGCTTTAGCTCAAATCAACTCTGAGATAGATGTCCTAATTTCTGACCCCCCCTATGGAGAGGATAGTGAACTCGCATGTGAGCTTTTGAGGAGTGATGAAATTTTAAAAGCAGGGCATGAAGAAACATTTGTCGTTTTAGAACATATGACGAGAAGTAAACTTGAGTCAGAAAATTGGAAGAAATTAAAAACCAAACACTGCAATCCAACAAGTTTTTCATTTTACAAGAGAGATTTATAAATGGATAAAATGGAACCTAACGATGAATGGGATGAGTTTGATTGGGAGCAAGTTATGCGCCAATCCGATTTGTACGCCCATAAATATATGGCGCTCTTCAAAGATTATGGTGAGGTTTCAGGTGCTGATGAGCATATTATGGACCAGCTCAAGGAATTTCAACTTCCCGGAATGGACGAGGATGACTTTGATTTTGAGATCGAAAGTGAACCTTTTGATCCAATAGAAATGAACACGCCAGCTTATTTTTATGAAAGAGATAAATCTTATTTATTATTGCGGCAAGTCTCCATCGGTTGGTGCAATATTTTTTCGACCTTATTAATTGAGCATGATCGTGCTTACGGGGTAAAAATTATTTTTCATCTAGGGCGAGCTCTTGCGTATTACCAAGGAGCCTTATCTGACGGTCAATATGAATTGCCTGCTTCATTTATTTCTGCAGGAAAGCGCGCTTTGCAAAATTTAAACATAGCTCTCGGGCTCATTGAAGATTTGGGTTCAGAAAATAAACGTTACCTAACGATTACCACTGCCATGAGGGGTCACTTGCGACAAGTGCATGATGCCATGGTCGATCATTTGACCAAGTTGCGTTCCGAGAAAAAATGAAACCGCTTGGTGAAAAGTGGTTGATCTATAAAACTCAACTGAGTCAGTTACAAGTTTATATAGTTAAAATATTTGCTACATGTCCTCAGTATTTTTCGCCTTTTCAAGTCGCTAAAGTATTGCGAGATGCGCAAATTGATGGAGGTTTACCCTTAACTACCGGCGTTATTAAAGATGAAATCAAAAGTTTGCGTGAATTCGAAATTGATGTGTTTTCCTTTTCTAATAATTTCTCAAGTTCATTTCAAGTAGAAGTCTTATTGGAAATGTCTGATGAGGGGCAGTTAGATAAATTCTATCAAGATTTCATTGGACCTCAATTAGCGATGATTCGTTCTTGGGACTTAGCGGAGAAAAGGATTTACTTACGCTTCTTTTACTTGTCGGGCAAGAATCCTGACGAAATGAAAAAAGGCGTCAAGTTTTATTCTAAAACACTCATTAAACCGCAATGTGAAGGGTTTTCCTATACTTCAAAAATCAATCCACAGTTTATAGAAAACTTTTGGTATGAATTATTAGCCGATGAATTTTTTACTGGGCCAATGGAACGTGAGTATGAGCAGGATTTTAATGAATGGCTGGAACAATCATCAAGTTTAAACCAAGTCTACCATTTAGCAAAAGCTTTGAAGACTCAAGATTTTGTTCGTTTAAGAGACTTAGTGAATAGTTGGCAAGGTGAATTGGGGCGAGAATTAGTCGATGCTTTCGATCACTTTTTTCGAGCGAATTATCGAGAAGCTTCTAGAGTTTTTGCGCGTTTCGCAAAAATTAAGCTAGATAAATGGACTCAGTTCCCTAACGCGATTGATGAAATTTATCTACGCTGCTTGAGTTTGAGTGGCCTGCGCGGAGATCGCAAATCCTTAGATGGGAGGCAATTAAATAATTCTCATAAAAAAGCTTTGATGCATGTGAATGAATATCGTGAAACAGGTCAGTTACCGCCTTTTAAAGAAATTACTCTTCAGGGTAGCGAAATTACTTTTTATAAAGCTTTAAGACTTTTTATGGAGAAGCGAAAACTTTCGGATTCTGAACTAGAGAACTGTGTATATCTTGCTGAGGCAGATAGAGAAGATGTCGTGCTTTATCGCGAGTGGTTGTCATTATTGAGTTTAGCAAATGCTAAAATAAATGAAGTACAATTACAGGACTTAAATAAGCGCCTTTGTTTCCCGAGTTTCGCCTCTTTTATCGAAGTGAAAGAAGAGTGGGAGTCTGGCCTCGAATTCATAGAGAAGTTCTTTTCTAATGACGAACAAAAGAGAGTTGTATGGCGCTTTACTCTAAATGAAGCGGGGTGGGATTTACGTCCATTTGAGCAGAAAAGAGGCAGGTCAGCGTGGCTGAAAGGTAAGCAAATTGCATTTGATAAATTGCAGCACAAAAGTTATCTCAGTGAATTAGATAAGCAGATCCTCTCTAATATAGTTTATCAGAGTGGAAACTATATTGAATGGACGGGAAATGAAGTCCTCGAATTGGTTTCAAGACACCCTCTGTTATTTGATAGCTATGACTTAGATAAAGCAGTGAGTATAGAGATAGAAGAGGGTGGGGTTTGCTTAGATGAAAGCGAGAACTTTTTTATCTTAGATCTCCCTGATGAATATAAGCGCAATGTGATTATTAAACGTTCAGGCCCCTATAAATACATTTACTACCGTTTTCCTGAAAGCTTATCAGAAGTCCAAGAGAAGCTGGGAGATGAAGGCTTGAAGATTCCAAAGACTCAAGGTGCTCGCATAAGAGCTTTATTACCTCAGATTAGTCAAAGCATGCCAGTGATGAGCAATTGGCGGGATGAGGCAGAATCAAAAGCCCACCTCAGTGAATCCCATAGCGATATTCGCATAGTCGCAGAACCAATGGATGAAGATGAGGGTGTAAACTTTCGTTTGCGAGTTCCTGTTTTTGGGTCGGGTACACCTGAGTTTGTCCCAGGAGAAGGTCCAGTGGTGATATGGAAGGATGGCAAACAATGTGTGCGTGACATAGATGCAGAAAGAAAGAAGCTGAGAGAAGCTTTGTCCCTAGTTGATGGATTGCCAGTACTCGAAGAAGATGGTTTTTTAGCCCTTTATGATCAACAAATGGCTTTAGATTTCTTAATGGCCTTGCATCAACAAGATTTTGATATTTTTTGGCCTAAAAAAGCTTGGTCGGTTAAACAGTCCAAAGGACGATTAACCGTTAAAATTGAGAAAGATGCCGATTGGTTTAACTTGTACGGTAAAGCCGAGTTTGATGGTGATGCTTTGCACTTCTCAGAATTATTCGCCAATTTATCTAAAGAAGGTTCGTACGTGAAGTTGAGTGATCAGCGCTTCATCAAGTTGAGTCAACAATTGCAAGAACAGATTCAGGTAATGCAGGCGAACCTCGGGGAATATCACGGAGCCTTGGGTTTTCCAAAGTTAAGGCAGAGTGAGATGGCTCGAGCATTAGCGGGGGTTGAAGATAAATTTTTACCCCAAAATTGGGATGCGGATGTCAGTAAACTGCGAAAAATTTTTAGTCGTCATTTTATCTTTCCCAAAAATTTTAAAGCCGAATTACGGTCTTACCAAGAAGAAGGCTTTCAATGGTTGAGCCGTATGGCTGAATGGGGAGCGGGAGCTTGCTTGGCTGATGATATGGGTTTAGGTAAAACAGTTCAGGCATTGGCGGTCTTATCGGCGCGCGCTCATTTAGGGCCTAGTTTAGTCGTGGCTCCGACATCTGTGTGTGGTAATTGGCAAGAGGAAGTGCAGCGATTTGCTCCGATGTTGAAAGTTCAGATCTATGATTCCACTTTTGCGGAATCCGCAATGGAAAGCTTAGATGAAAATGATTTGTTGGTCTGTTCATACACTATGTTGCAACGTGATGTGGAACTGATTTCGAAACGTCAATGGAATGGCATTGTACTCGATGAAGCTCAGGCGATCAAAAATCCGCAAAGTGGTCGTTCAAAAGCGGCTCGGTCTTTAGAAAGTAAGTTCAAAATTGCCACCACGGGTACACCAGTTGAAAATCATCCTGGGGAGATTTGGGCTTTATTTGATTTTCTCAATCCAGGTTATCTTGGAAGTCAGACGAGCTTTGGCAAAGAAATTAATTCTGCTGGAGTGAGTCAGGCAATTAATGGTTTAGGCGAGCGCTTACGTCGCCGCGTACAGCCATTTATTTTACGTCGACTTAAAAAAGACGTTTTGAAAGATCTTCCCGAGCGGACTGAAATTAATTTGCGAATTCCGCTAAGCCCCGATGAACGAGGTGTGTATAATGGCCTGCGAGCCCGTGCCTCTGATCGTTTGGGTAAACGCGGCGGTGATCGCAATGATAAGTTCTTTATACTTGAAGAAATAACACGTCTACGTCAAGCGGCCTGTAGTCCTTCTTTGTTAGATAAGCAATTTAGTGATCAAAGTGCAAAACTTAAGCGTTTTATCGAGTTAGTGAAAGAGTTAAAAGAAGCTGGGCATAGAGCTTTAGTTTTCTCTCAGTTCACGAGTTTCCTCGATTTAGTCGAAAAAGCTTTGGCTGAAGAGGATGTCGATTTTTTACGCTTGGATGGAAGTACGCCTGCAAAAAAACGTCCACAATTGGTGAAGAAATTCCAAGTAGGAAAGAGTTCTGTTTTTCTCATTAGTCTCAAAGCAGGGGGCTTTGGTCTTAATTTAACCGCGGCTAACTATGTTATTCATCTCGATCCTTGGTGGAATCCTGCTGTTGAGGATCAAGCCACTGATCGTGCTCACCGTATAGGCCAAGAAAAAGCTGTGACGGTTTACCGACTGATTAGTGAGGGAACGATCGAAGAAAAAATTCTTAAACTCCATGAAAGTAAGAGAGAGTTGGCCGACTTTATGCTAGGCAATCAAAATCAATCAGCAAAGATGTCGGCTGATGAATTACTGCGACTTTTGAACTAATTTTTTAGTCTTCCAAGAGGTGGCAGGAAACGAGATGCTCATTTTCTGAAGAGCTATAATTAATCAGCTTTGGCCTTTGTGATTTACATTTTTCAGTGGCATGTGGGCAACGCGTGTGAAAATGACAGCCTAAAGGAGGACTGAGAGGTGAAGGAACGTCACCTTGAAGGGCTTTTGCCGTTTTCTTACGATTAGGGTCGGCTTGAGGGATGGACGAGATGAGAGCTTGAGTATAGGGGTGGCGTGCGATCTCGAATAAATCATCCGTCTGAGCACTTTCTACAATTTTCCCTAAGTACATGACAGCAATTCGGTCAGAGACATGACGCACCACAGAGAGGTCGTGAGAAATAAAGATATAGGCTAAATTCATTTCTTTTTGTAGGTCCATAAGCAAGTTGAGTACTTGAGATTGAATGGACACATCTAAAGCGGAAACGGCTTCGTCGCAAATGATCAGCTTTGGCTCCAGTGCAATGGCACGGGCAATACTAATGCGCTGACGTTGACCACCCGAGAATTCGTGAGGGTAGCGATGGTAGGCGTCTTCTTGTAAACCCACTTTATCGAGAAGTTGAAGAACGCGTAGCTTTCGTTCCTTGGCATCTTTACCGATATTATGAATTTCTAGGGGCTCCTCAATAATTCTGCCGACAGTGTGGCGAGAGTTAAGAGATTCGCCGGGATCTTGGAGGATGACTTGGAGGTCTTTGCGAACATCGCGAAGTTGCGTGACCGACATATCCGTCAATTCTTTACCATCAAAATTTACTGAGCCAGCAGTGTTTTTGTAAAGCTGTAAGATGGCACGACCAAGGGTGCTTTTTCCACATCCAGATTCACCTACGAGACCAAGTGTTTCACCCGCTTGAACACGGATGTCGACCCCATCTACGGCAAAGACACTAGCCACTTGACGACGTAAAATCCCTCCGTAAACAGGGAAATGCATTTTGAGGTTTTTTACATCAAGCATCTTGATCTTCTCCCATCGCTTTTTGGCAGTCGGGGCACCATTCGATCAGATGATCGGGCGCAATTTCTCTTATTTCGGGACGCTGATTGAGTGATTCTTCCGAGTGCTCAAAACCAGAACGAGGACCAAAGCGGCAGCCATCTTTAAGTTCTTTTAAAGAGGGGACAAGTCCTTGAATAGTTTCGAGTGGAGTTTTTCTCACTGAGTTGAGCTGTGGCAAGGACTTGAGGAGCGCTTTGGTGTAAGCGTGTGCGGGTTTCGCAAAAAGTTCTTTCACTGTGCTGTGTTCCACCATTCGCCCCGCGTACATGACGAGGACTCGATCACAGTTTTCTGCGACTACACCTAGGTCGTGAGTAATAAAGATGATCGACATATTATTCTTTTTCTGAAGCTCTTTCATCAATTCGAGAATTTGGTCTTGAACCGTGACATCTAAGGCAGTGGTCGGCTCATCGGCGATGAGAATGTCTGGTTCGCAAGAAAGTGCAATGGCAATCATGACTCTTTGCCGCATTCCCCCGGAAAGTTGATGAGGGTATTCGTGCATGCGCTTTTCTGGTGCGGGGATGCCTACTTTGGTAAGCATTTCTACGGATCGATCCCACGCAACATTTTTCGACATGGCTGGGAAGTGAAGAAAAAATGTTTCCATAAGCTGTTTGCCAACACTGTGTACAGGGTTGAGAGCCGTCATGGGTTCTTGGAAAATCATCGAGATTTTATTACCTCGAATTTTTAGCATGTCATCAGCAGGTAGATTCAGGAGGTTTTCTCCATCTAGCAATACCTCGCCGGAACTTTTTCCCATGGGTTTAGGGAGGAGACGTAGGATAGAGAGCGCACTCACGCTTTTGCCCGAGCCCGATTCGCCTACAATACCTAAAGTACTCCCTTGGGGAAGGTCAAAAGAAAGTCCATCCACAGCAGTTACCGTGCAATCATCGATTTCAAAGGTGGTAGTCAAGTTCTTAATGCTGAGCATTTTTGCCTCCGCGATATCGTTCATCTTTGATGATAGCTGGGATATCGTAGATGATTTCTTTCTTTTTCATCTTTTCTAAAAGTTCTTTTTTCATTTTTGGATCAATCCAAAAAGTCCCATATTTATCCATAAGCATTTCATTCGAGGGAGTAGCAATGAAATCGGGATATTTGACCCAACGCCAGGCGGCTTGGCGGAAATAAGGGACTTTGTAGGTAGGGATGGTAGCGGCAAGTTCAAAGAGGCGTTCTTCTATTTGGTGAGCCAGTTTGATTCGAGTTTCTGAATCTAAGGCAAAGCGGTATTTATCAATCATTTCGCTGACTTGATCATCGTCTAAATTAGAAAGGTTGTTCCGTTGGTTTTTATGAGCATTTTCTTTGTGGAATTGACTTCGGTATTTGGGGCGAAATCCGGCTCCCCAGCCATTCCAAGCGATTTCATGTTCATTAGAAAGCATGGCTTTGAATACTGCGGTACTATCAAAGTTATCAAGTGCCAAATGGAGTCCGAGTTTACGAGCTTCATTTTGTAGAGCTAAAATTCGTTGCGTATGATGAGGGGCGGCGTAGAGGATCTTAAAGCTGAGTCTTTCGCCTTTCTCGTTTACACGGATACCGTCTCGGCCAATTTTGCTATAACCCGCTTTTTCAAAATACTCAACTGCTTTTTTCGGATTGAAGCGCCGAGCTTTGATGTTAGGGTTGCTATAATCGCCATAGCCTTCGTTAAAAGTTTCTGAACGCTCGTAATCACCGTAAAGAACAGTGTCAATCATGTTTTGAATGTTGAGGGAGTAGATGATTCCAAGACGAAGGTTGATGTCCTTAAGTTTGGCTTTGTCTAGGTTGAAATTAATTTGTGAAGAGCCTTGGGGCTGTTGAGTGTAGAACCAGATTTTTTGCATGTAGCCCATGTCGACTGGGTCCATGTATTTGGCCTTAGAATGCCAGTAATTTGGTAGTATCAAGCCAAATTGATCGAGCTCTCCAAGTTTGAATTTCTCAAAAGCTAAGTTGTTGTCTCTGATAACTGTATAACGGATGTAGTCAACATTATAACGATGTTTATAAAATTTCTTGTCCTTTGCCCACCAGTTTTCATTGCGTTTAAAGACGACTTCTTTGCCCTTGATGTAGGAGTAGATATTGTAAGGGCCAGTTCTCGGTTGGATTTTCCAGTTGTAGGTGTTGACCCAGTCGGGCTGAACATCTTCAACAGTAATTTCGTAAGTGGGTTCTTTGGGTGGTTTTTCGTCTTTTGCGAGGGTTTCTAATGCCTTATTGTGTTCCTCAAGTAATTGAGTGAGTTCTGTTGGGACTTCTTTGCCATCACGTTTGAGGTAAGACAGGGCACGATTAGCGGGGTAAGTTTTACGGATCTCGCGAAGTTCACCATAGAAATGGTAGGGAAGGGGAGGGATGGTTCCTTTGAGGACTGTGTCAGCCATGGCAGAAGGCAGTACAACAGCCATGCGGTGATCACTGAATTTGAGTATATCAACTAGCATGGTTGAATAATATTGATTGTACCAGGGAGCAACAACACCGGGACTACGCATAGCTTTTAAGCGAAAAATAAAGTCGTCTACTGTAATGGGGACTCCATCATCCCAAGTCGCATCAGGGTCGATTTCAAAAAATATTTTTGTACGGTCTTTGGTTACCGCCCATCGTTTTGCAATCCCAGGCATGAGTTTATTGGTTACGGGATGAATTTCCACAAGGTCAATGTCATTATCATCCATCAAGCCTCGGAATCCCGAGTTTGACTCAGGGCCAACTTGGCGAAAATTAGGGGGGAAAGATTGCATATAGGCTTCCCAAGTGCCCCCTTTTGTGGCTTGAGGATCACTGAAGGTTTTTTGTTCACTTCCATCGTGCCATTCTAAGTCTGCAGGCCATTGTTCTTTTGTTATTGGAAAGGGTGTTGGTTTACTTAGAGAATGATCAATTGCACGGACTTCACGCATAAAAGTCTCTTTACGCGATGCCAGAACAATGATAGTCAGTACAGACGCAAAGAATAAAGTGAGAACAACTGTTAAATATTTTTTCATTCGTAATGGGAGATCTTTTTTGGGTCGTAAGCTTGGCGGATGCCCTCGCCAATGGCATTGATGAGGAATAAAACGAGGACCATGGCAACAACAATAGAGGTGACAATCCAAGGAGATTGAATATTATCAGTGCCAACTTTTATCAAGCCTCCCCAGCTGGGATAGTCTTTAGGAAGTCCATAGCCGAGGAAATCAAGTGAAGTTAAACCAATAATGGAACCAGAAATTGAAAAGGGAGCAAAAGTTACGAGCAAGGAGATAACATTAGGTATAATGTGCTTAAAAACGATACGTGTTTTGGAGGCTCCACATGCGCGGGCGGCGAGAACGTATTCACGAGCTTTCTCTTTAAGTGTGGCCGTTCTCATGTACCAAGTGAGTCCCATCCATCCAAAAGAGGCATAGATCCCTATCATCGCCCAGAAGCCCATGGTAAAGCCTTGTGCTCTTAAAACCGCTGCAATGATGATGATAATGTAAAGGAAGGGAATGTTTGAGAGTACTTCAATGATACGTTGCATGATGAGGTCGTACCAAGATCCTAAGTAGCCCATGGCGCAGCCTACAGCGACTCCAATGACGTAGTTGACGATTAAGAGCATGAGTGCAAAAAGTATGGCAATGCGATAGCCGTAACTCAGCTGTGCTAAGATGTCTCTTCCCGTATCATCGGTTCCCAAAAAATGTCGAGAAGGTAAATCGGGAGGTAGAGGATGGTATTTGTTCTTGTCTATCTCACCAAGCGCTTTGTTACGTTCGAGTTTTAAGGAATAAATCGTTTCTTTTTGTGTAGTCGAGTTATTTGCGAGTTTCACAATTTTATTATTGTACTCTAATTCGGTTTCTTTGAGTTTTTTGTCGATGGGTTCTCGGTCAATTTTGTCAATGCTTCTGTAGTGAAAAGGGACAAAAGGCATGATGACCCAATTGCCATCTTCGGGTTTGGCTCTAAATGATTTTTGCAGTTCCAAATAGTTGGCTTCACTTTGGTTCTCAAGGCCGAAGTTTTTAGCGGGGATCGCACTTTGTAGGAAAGGGAAATGGAGCTCTCCATTGTATTTAACGGCAAGTGCTTTGTCGTTAAAGAACAATTCTGAGCAAAGTGAGATTAAGGTGAGGCCAATAAAAAACTGTAAGCTAATAAGAGCCATGCGGTTATTGCGGAATCGTTGCCAGCGCTGTTGGTTAATAGGGTTCATTAGTCAAACTTCACTCTTGGGTCTACGTATGCGACACAGATATCGGAAAGTAAGTTGCCGATCATTTGTAGGAGGCATGAGATTGCGAGAATCCCCATGACGACTTCAAAATCGCGATTTTCTAAAGAATTAAAGCCCAATAAGCCGAGGCCTTCAATATTAAAGACTTTTTCGATGAGAAAAGAACCACTAATAATGAGTGATATACTATTGCCAAAATGCGTAGCTAGAGGAACGAGGCTATTGTCTAAGGCATGGCGAAAAACAGCCTTCTTGTAGGGGACGCCTTTGGCTAAAGCTGTTCGAATATAGTCGTAGGAGAGGTTGTCTAGCATGGTGTTTTTGACGAGCATGGTCATGAAGGCGAAAGATCCGATGAGGTAGCAACTCATAGGGAGGGCTGCGTGATGTATGAGGTCGTAGATTTTAGCTGTGAAACTCAAGGAATCAAAATTATCCGAAACGAATCCGCCGAGAGGGAACCATTGCCACTGTCCCGCAAAGTAAACAAGTAGAATTGCTCCAAAAGCATAGCCGGGAATGGCGTAGGCCACAAAGACGAAAAATGAAGAGAGGTTGTCGACAAAACTTTCATTTTTTAAAGCTTTTATAACTCCAAGGGGAACACAGATCCCATAGATAAAAAACATCGATATCACGCCATAGAAAATAGAGATGGGCATGCGGTTGATAATGAGCTCAGAAACGGGTTCGTTATAAGTGGCTGACATGCCGAGATCACCACTTAGCGTTCGGCCTAGCCAAGAGAAGTAGTCCGCCCAAGCGTTATCGCTAATGTTGTACTGAGCCATGAGGGCAGCTTTGTCTTCTGGAGAGAGTTCGCCAGTGGCAAATTTGTCGAGTTGGTCGTTGTAAGCATTTGATGATTTGGCACCTTCTTGAAGGTTGGCCATCATTATACGTTCTTTGGCTCGCTCTATGGGGCCGCCCGGAACGCTACGACAGAGAAAATACACGAGGATTGTGATCACCAAAAAAGTGGGGATCATGAGCAGTGTTCTTCTAAGTATATAAGTTCCCATGCTCTTAAGTTTCAGCCATGCAAAATAAGTTAAAGTCCTAGAGCTCAGCAATACCTTAAAAAACTATGAATTTCTCACGTGTTTTGGTGGTGGAGGGGGGCGTCTTGATAAACGTTTCGCCACATCTCTGAAAAGTTGTTTTGCTTGTGGCCCTCCCTTAACTTGGAGGTAATCGCATATAAAACGGTAACGTTGTGTTTTTGTGAGGTAGTATACGGCAAGACGAGCTAGGCAGGAAAGGTCAACTATGCGCCCGCGTTGAGGATTGATATTCATTTTTCTACCGCGCGGGCTATCGATCCAAAAGGATGTCCAATTGCCGTTTTTATCTTGTTTAATTAAGATGTTTCTCCAGTGTAGGTCAAAATGGAAAAAATTATTATCATGAGCTAGTCGTGTTTGTTTGAGCACTTCTTTTGATATTTCTTTAAAGATGCTATTTTTTTTATCTAGATCGCCCATTGCGTGCCATTCCTCACCGAAGTCACTGAGGTCTTTAGCATCTTCAACGGCACTAGTGACAATGAAGTTTTCATGAAGGCTTCCGAGTTGTCTGCGTTCACCATAGGCAAGGACTTTGGGGCAAGGTATGCCAATCTCTCCCATAATAACGTAATTACGAACCTCAGTAAGGCATTTAGACGGACGAAAGAAGAATTCCCAAAATTTATCGTGGAGTTGGTAGGTTTTATAGAAGGCTTTGTTGTTATTTTTTTCTAACAAAAAACAATTGACGCGCTTACTTCGGCTGACCTGTGTTCCCGCTTGAACTGTGGTCCAAGGAGCGTCCTTTGTTATGCCGAAGTTTTCAAGGTTTTTTTTCCATGACACGTCGTAGTAGGTGAAAGTTCCGTGAAGACAGGGGAGTAGTTTCATAAGTTCAAGTTAAGGACTTCGGGTAGTTTATCGGAATCTATATATGATAAATATAATTTGAGTTCGCGGAGGGACTCTTCGATATCATTCATTGCACGATGAGCATCTTGTTTATGGAATCGCAAATCGAGGAATGTTTGAAAAATAGCTTTCCAAGATGAAACATCAACAATTCTATAATGAAGTTTCTTGGCGAAGCTGGGCATGAATTTTTCAATGAACATACGGTCAAGGCTCAGTGAACTTCCACAGAGAAAAATTTGTTTATTGGCAAAGTGTTTATCCGCGAGATTTAAAAGATCAATTTCTACTTCTTGAATAAAACGGCCATTTACGGCTTCTTTGACTAAACCATTAGATGTGTGTGTTCGAGTATTCCACTCATCCATGCCGTCCAGGATAGCTTTAGGTGTGCGAATGACGGCGTGGAAGCGGTCGATGATATCAAGTTTGTGGTCAGTGATGAGTATAGCTATTTCAAGAATACGATTTTCATCTGGATCTAAACCAGTCATTTCCATGTCAATCCAGAAAAGCTTGTTCATTTGTTACCTTTGGGGCGGTGTTTTTTTTAAAAAAAAAGGAGCACCTAAAGTGCTCCTCAAAGAATGGTCTGTAAAAAACTACTTAGCTAAAGTCTTGATATAAGCCGCTAAGTTTTTCATGTCTTCTTCAGAAAGCATTTTTGCCATTGGCGCCATCATAGAGCCATGCATGTCTTTTGATGGGTCTGAACCACGAACGCCACTTTTGAAGTTTTTGAGCTGTGATACTACGTAGTAATCAGGAAGGTTGGTTAAGCCAGGGGATTTCATGGCAGGCATACCTTCAGCATTTGGACCGTGACAAGTTGCACACAGAGCGTATTTAGCTTTACCTGCAGCAGCATCGCCTGTTAAAGTGTGAACAGCTTTACCAGTTAATGTGCCAACATAGGCGGCGATATTTTTCATGTCATCGTCAGAAAGCATTTTTGCCATGGGAGCCATTTGAGCGCCAGCCATATCTTTCGCAGGGTCAGCACCACGAACTCCGTGCTTGAAGTTTTGTAACTGACGAATGATATAGTCGGCAGTTTGACCAGCTAAAGCAGGTGATTTTAGAGCGGCCATGCCTTCGCCGTTTTGGCCGTGACAAGTTGCGCAGAGAGCATACTTAGCTTTGCCGATGTCAACATTAGCATTGGCTACCGGTGAAGCGGCTTGTGCTTTAGCTTCTTGTTTTTGGGCTATAGCAGCTTTTGATTTTTCTGCACGTGATTTGATCTTTTCAGATTGTTGGTTTTGAGCTTGAGTAATAGCTGTTTGCTTTTCTGAATAACTTTCTTTTGCAGTTTTTGCGAGGCCTTTAAAGCCTACAAAAAGCATGACGGCTAGTACTGCGGAGAATGCGATGACTAATGGTCCACCAGTGTTTTTTGGTTTGCTAGACATGATGTGATATCCTTAGGTTTGTAATATATTGGTGTTAAAATTCTGTGGATGAAATTAAATCGGAACTTAAGCTTGTCAATAAAAAATTAAATTAAAAACTAAGCTTAAATTAAAATGAATAATTAATTATGTTCTGAAACTTTGAAAATCACAACTTATTTTACTTATTCACCTAGCTAATTGTGAGCTCAAGTATTGCTTTTCACATTAAAAGTTTTAGACTAACATTCGACGTCAAATTAGGGAATTTAATGAAGTTAGTTTATGAAGTCTGGCAAGAGTCCGGTCTGAGAACAGATTGTCTCGGTATAGATAATCAGAAGTTAAAGAAAAATGATGCCGTTATTTTGGATTTTGGAGCCTATAAAGAATATGCTCGTGTGGTGAATTGTCGCGGTGAATTACCAATTGAAGCGGATTCGGAAAGTCTCCCTCAGATTCTTCGTCGGGCCACACTTCAAGATCAAAATAAAGCTAATGAGAATCATCGTTTCAATCGAACGTCCTCGCAAAAAGCTGAAAAAATTATCGGCAAATCAAATTTAGACATTTCAATGGTGGACGCGCATATATCCTTTGATAGGCGACGTGCAGTTATTCGTTTTTTATCTCCCAAAAGAGTAGATTTTCGTCAGTTAGTTCGAGAATTGGCTTCGAGTTTAGGGATGAAAATAGAAATGCGACAAGTGGGTGTTCGCGATGTTGCAAAAATGCGTGGAGGGATTGGGACTTGTGGTCGGGTTCTCTGTTGTACGTCATGGATACATGAGTTTCAAAGTGTCAATGTTAGGATGGCAAAAGAACAGCACCTTTCATTAAATAATAATATCATCTCTGGCCAATGTGGTCGTCTCAAATGTTGTTTGGCTTTTGAGTATGAGGGCTATCAATTAATTTCTGAGGATATGCCACTTCATGGTAGTAAAATAATGGTGAGAGGGCAAGAGGCACGTGTACTAGATACAACGCTCTTGAATCGTTCTTTACTTGTAAGAGTGAAGCAAGATGGGCGTGTGATGAATGTGTCTCGAGAACAACTCGATGATTTAGTAGATTCAAAGGATAGTGCATGTGGCGATGACTGTGGGGCGGATACATCCTGCTCCACAGATGACTGTGGTAGTTGTGGGGATTAAGAGTGCTTGACCATTATCAAAAATTAAAGTTCGCCGAAAGAGGCTTAATACTTTGCATCTCAGTTTTATTATTCTTTTGTCCTTTGTATTTTGGTTTAAACTTTGGTCAAAATGCCGTTGAGCTTAGTCCTCTTGATTTATTTTCATGGATTTATACCTCTGCGTGGCCTCTTCAGGTTCTAACCATCGCATCCTTATGTTGCTTGTTATTTACCATTGTTGTCTATCCTCAGCGCTTAGCGAAAGAAGTTCAAAATATCTACATTTTTGTTCCTTGGTTTGCCCTACTTTTAGCGCTGTTTCCTGGAGGGGTGAGTACGACAGAAAAGGCATTTTTAAACCAATATGTGACTCATGTAGTTATGGTTTTTTCATTGTCACTCTCTGTGTGGATTGTGGTGAATCAGCACTCGAAAGTTCGTATACTCTTTGTAGGTGCAATTTTTTGCGGGGCCTGCAAATCTATATTTAATGGTGTGTATCAATATTTTTATGGTTTTCAACAGAATGTACAGAGCATTCAACAATCTTCCTTGGTTGATCTAGGAGATTTTAAAGGTCGAGCACAAGAAACTTTACTCTATGCCGATTTTGTCTTGTCAAATAGCTATGCGGCGCACTTGGTTTTGGTTTTTGGGATATTTCTCTATATGCTGACGCATATCCTCAAGTCATTTGTAGTGGATAATAAAAGGATTTTGATGTGGACTATTACTCTAGCTCTTCCTTTGGTCTTTTGTCTATTGATTACTCGGAGTCGGGGGGCGTTTGTAGCGTTTTTTATAGCGAGTGTGATTACTTTTTCACTTAAATTCAAAGCTTCTAAACGCTACAGCGTTTGGGGAGCTCTAGTCCTGCTCATGTTAGTTTCTTATCCGAGTTTATCAAAAATTGGTTCGGTGATTGTAAGGGGAGAGTATGCAAGGGTAAGTCTGGAGATGTTTCAAGAGAAGCCTTTGGGTGCAGGGATGGGCGAGTTTAGAAATGATTATCTCTTACATAAAATTCCAGGAGCGGAAGGAACAGTTTTACCGCATAACATGTCTATGTCAATTATTGGGCAAAATGGCATTTCGGGACTTATCGCATTTGCTCTTTTTGTAGGTATATTTATTTATTTGTCTAAGGTCTTGGCGGATGAAGAATGGGGCTTGAATCATTTTATTTACTGGGGCTTGTTGGCGTGGTTTATTCATGCACAATTAGACTTCAACTTTTTCATTCCTGGTACCTTAGCGACTTTTGCAGTGATGTTGGCTTTGATAAAGCGTCCAAATGAAATGGAGGGTGCTTTAGGTAAAAGGTGGAGTTCGGGCATTAATATTTTACTTCTTTGTTTGTCGGCCTGTGTGATTTTGTTTGTTAAAGACCTCTATTCACTGCATCGTTTTTCACTCACCCACGATAAATTTTTTGGTGCAGCAGTTATTGATTATCGCTTTGCAAAAGTAGGAAACACTTCATTAAATCATTGCGATTATTGTATTGAAGAAATCGAGCAAGATAATCTTGGTTATTGCCTTTCATGTGGCGTATTAGGTGACTCTAAGTATATGTCTGCAGAAAGTATTGTTGAAGAATGCCAAGTTCTTGATGCCTTAATGGAGCGTCCTGATATTTGGAAAATGGCCAGTAAGAAATTTTTAATCATGTATTTCAGGCAAAAGAATATTCAGTCTCAGGGTGGAATTGTCGATGAAGTCGCTATGGAGCAATATTTATTGGAGTCTGAGCGCTCGATGGAGAAGGCCGTTAGTGCTGAACCACGCTATGGAGTAAATTATATGACTCTTGCAGAATTACAGTTTCAAAGAAAAAAATCACCAGAACTTGTAATGGAGACTCTGCAGAAGGGGCTGAACTTAGCACCAGATAGCAGGAGAGGGCATAATTTGGTTCTCAGCTATGGTGACTATTATCGTCGTTTAGGCGTTGACTTTAAAAAAGAAGTTTTATCAAGTCATTTGAAGTTGGAGGAGATTTCTTTGGCGGGCCCAAGATTTAATAGACTCAGGGGTCGAGAATTGACGGTTGAGGAAATGCAAAAAATAGATATTTCAAGTAATAAAATGAAGCAAATAAACCTGCTTTTGTTACGAGAATTCAAAAATGAAAAAGAGCTGTTGATTCAGTATGAAAAAGTCGTGAAGTTGCTAGAGCAGCTCAAGGAGAGAGTGTGAAGTATTTATTATATATATTATTAATGTCGACGGTCTTGGCTCAAGACCTGAGGATGACAAATGCCTTCGTCAAGCAAAATGACTCAATGAAAGTAGCTTCGCAGTCCTCGGCGGTGATGAGTGTTAATTTTGAAAACAAGACTAATAAGCGAGAAGATGTTGAGTTAATATTCTTTAATTCTTCTTACCCTTTAAACACATGGAGCTATAAATTTTCCTTAGCACCAAAAACGCATTCTTCGAGAGAATTCCCCTTTAAATTAGATGCGAACTCTAGAGAGATGAAGTTGCAGTTTAAAAAGGGTGATCGAATAATTAATCAAATTACCTCTAAGGTTTTCACCAACAATATTGAAACGATTTTAGTTATAGATGACCTGCTAAATACAAAATATCTAAAAGCATCTTTCTTTAAATCTTCTCAGAGATTAGTGAATACTGTAGCTACAATTCCAGTCACTTGGGTGGAGTTAAAGAATGTTGATATACTCATTATTAACAAGCCACCTCAATCACAGTTAACAAATGAATCATTAAAGGTTATCTCTCAGTATGTCAATAATGGAGGTAGTTTATTAGTCACACATCCTAAAACTATGGCGCACATTTATGACTTAGGTTTTGGTGAGTTGTTACCTGCACAATTTCTATCTCTAGTGAAAAAAAGTGACTCCCGTGTCATGTTAAAGAAATCTTATACAAACTTGACGAGTTCCCAGGGTTTTGATTTTATGAAGGTGAAATTACTCGATGGTAGTCATGTCATGCTAAGAGATTCGAAAGATATCTTGGTGGCCGCGAAACCAGTGGGTTTGGGTTTGAGCTTCTTTTATGCATTGCCTCTGGCTCAAGATGCTTTGGGTAAAGAATCAAAAAACATAGCTGAATTCATGAAGTTTTTTATTAGTTACAGCCGTCGATTGGTTATGCCTTCTGATAAGGGAGATTCGAGTTTGGAGCGCTATACATCGAGTATGAGTGGGATGGTTGCTCCACGCAGTAGTGGCTTGTTTATGATCCTTTTAATTTATGGTTCATGTGTTTTTGTCATTTTCCTTTTGGCTAGAATCCTTAAAAAGGTTCAGTACTCTTGGGCTCTAGTCGCGAGTGTATCTGTTTTGTTTAGTTTTTATTTGATTTCTGGGCGAGACAAAATGATCAAAGTGCCCACAGAGTCGAAGCAGTTACAGTTATCTTTTTCTCATGATGTAAAGGATGGTTTAACAGAAAATGTATTCAGTGTATATGAGATAGGCGCGGGGAATTTAAGTTTTGATTCAGCAATGGGGAATACTAAAGTTTTAAACTTAAGTACTTTTGAAAAACCTAAAGCCGCTGGCTCTCGCGTAATGAGCGTTGTCTCATCAAATGAGGGTCAAAAAACTGAAGTGGACATTGAAGGCTTAAGTGTAAATTTCCTAAAGATCAGCTCTGATAAGCAAAATATTAGCTTAGGAGAAACTGAAGTGGAAGCTGAGACTTGGCGTAATTTTGCTCAGTGGAAAGAGGGCGGGGTGAGCCAGGCGAAAGAAGCCCTGAAACTTGGTATTAATGAACAAGGCCTAGTTTTGGATTCAAATGAAATCAAAGGAATTTTCTTAGGTAATAATGGGGTGATATCTTTGAATAAAGATGAGCTCAGTAAAGAAATTTTAGAGCCATTATGTGAGGGTTTGGGTCGCACGCAAGTGGCCTTTTGTAAGAGTGAAACAGTCGAAGCCGATTCGGCACGACTTAGCTTGCAGCCAGTTGTCTTAATCCCAAAATCTAAAAAGGTAAAAGTTCCAAGTGAATTTGTCGGACTTTTCTTTACAGATTTTCAAAATCTGTGGGATATCAATAGAAATAAGCTGACTAAGACCGCTACTGGGGGGATGAATCGCTGTGGATTTAGAGTGCAGGTGCCTGTTGAACTTTCAGGTTTAAAGGTAAAAGAGATTGAATTACATGTTAAGGTTGATTCCACTTTTCCTCACAAGTTGGTTTTAATCGATAAGAAAAAACGTCATAATTTCAAAGGCAGTAAGTTGACTTACGTGATGCCCAAAACGAGACATGTTAATGAATTGTATTTTGATTTAGAAATAGCCTTTGCAACGGGTTCTGGATTGCAGACCATAAAAGAATTTACATTAAAAGAATTTAATATTAGCCTAAAGGGAGAACTACCATGATAGAATTAAACTCATTAAGTAAATCGTTTGGTAATGGACGTGGTATTCATCAGGTTTCATTTACCGTTCCTGAGGGTTCAATAATGGGCTTTGTTGGTCACAATGGAGCAGGGAAAACCACGACATTTAAGATTTTAACGGGGCTAATGGACCCTGACTCGGGTAGTGCCACGATAGATGGGATTCCTGTAAAGCCGCGAAATCTAAAGAAGTTAAAACAGAGTGTGGGTTACATGCCAGATATTTTTGGTGTTTATGAGCGCATGACTGTATGGCAGTATTTAGACTTTTTTGGAGCGGCTTATAGAATCCCACGCAAACTAAGGAAAGAGCGTATTCTCAAAGCCTTAGATCTGACGCGCTCTGGCGATATGGTGGATTACCAAGTGGCCTCATTGTCGCGTGGTATGCGTCAACGTGTCGGATTAGCAAAGACAATTTTGCCAGACCCCAAAGTTTTGATTTTGGATGAACCTGCAGGTGGTTTAGACCCCCAAGCTCGAATAGAGATGCGTGAAGTTGTCTGCGAATTGAGAGATGTTGGTAAAACTATTATTCTCTCATCTCATATTTTGCCTGATTTGGGGAATATGTGTGATCTTGTTGGTATCATCAATAAAGGTAATATGGAAGCCTTTGGTAAATTAGATGATATCACGGAGTCATTGACAGATAAAAAAACTTACGTTATCGAAGTTCACAAAGATGATCTAGGTAATGCGCAACAGTTTTTATCGAATATGGGATCAATAAAAGATATTCAGCTTAGGGAGCAGCAGATTTCGTTTTCTTGTGACAAAGAAGAAGATCTTGGAGCTAAAGTCTTGGCGTACTTGATTGAGAATAATATTCGAGTCAACTCATTTAAATTACAAGAGCTCGAGTTGGAAGAAATGTTTATGCAGTTAGCTGCTAAGTAGGTTAGTATGTTTACAATTTTCCTACATGAATTAAAGCAATACTTGCGAGATGTACGCTTGCAGAGTTTTGTTTTCTTTGCCTTCCTAGTGATGGCAGGTTTTCTCTGTTTGCTGTGGCCAGAGAGTGACGTTTTTTCGGTGATTCGAGCTTCTGGGCGTCATATTTTCTCGATCATCTTATTGTTGAACTTAGCGATTATTTTAGCATTTGTACCGGCACTTTGTGCTTGTTCCGTTTCGGATGAAAAAGAAAAGAATCGTTTTGTGATGTTGATCACGACCATGCTGAAGCCTGGTGACATTATGTTTGGTAAACTTTTTGCCGTGATTACTATGCAGGTGCTGATGGTTTTGTTTTTTCTTCCCATTAGTTCTCTCTGCCTCTTATCTGGAGGTGTTAATGCCGGAGTCTTGCTCCAAGGTCAAATCATTATTTTGATCTCTGCAATTTGTTATGGTGGAGTTTGTTTGGCTGTTTCTGCCAGTGCGACAACCAGTAACTCTGCTTTAATTCGGGCCTACTTATTGGTGGCGCTTATGAGTGGCGCGGTATTTCTACCCGACCTACTGTTAAGTCAACAGAGCTTAAAGCCTATGTTGGAATTGATTCGTCCTTCAGCCCCTTTGATGCTCTTTATCAATTAGTTTACAGCGAACACCGAACTCTTTTAGGTGGTGGTACGGGTGATAATGCGATTAAATTTTTTGGTTTTAATGCCTTTATTTTTCTCATTTCCTGTTTTGTCTTCCGTGTGAAGTTATTGTCACGAAGTACCTCAAAAGCAAAACAGAGTCGTGTTAAAGAAGGGAAGAGTTGGTTTTATAAGCTCATGTTTATTTTTGATACATCAGCAACCAAGCGTTTGATTCCGATGTTGATTAATCCTGTTTTTATGGCCGAACTAAGAAGTAAGACGCTAGGTAATCCACGTTTTCTTTTGTGGACCTTCTCAACCTGTAATGCCATTAGTATTGTTTTGTTGATTGTTCTCTCGAGTGGTTATGCGACTCATTTGGGGCAGAATTCTGTTGAGTATGGCGCGGTTATTTATCAATTGGGCCTGACGGTGTTAATAGCGCCAGGAGTTTGTGCGAGTTCAATTTCGGAGGATGTGAATTCGGGAAACTTATTATTTATTCGTATGAGTCGTATTGGGGCTTTTCGTTATGTTATGGGTAAGCTTTACGCAGGCTTTATTTATATTTTCTTTATTATGGCCTGCAGCATTCCGGTTATTTTTAGTCTGAACTTCTTACAAGATGGACGAGGAGGCAACTTATTGCCGATGATATGGTTGCTAGCCAGTACTTCACTTTGCTTTATTTGCGCGAGTTTATTCTTTTCGTCAATTTCAAAGACGAGTGCAGGTGCCACTGCTGCTTCCTATATTTTTGCCTTTACGATCACGCTCGGAACTTTGTCTGTACTTCTTTTTGCCGACAAATTGGGTGAAGAGTTAATGAGAAATATTCTTATGATCAACCCAGTAGCGGGTGGATTACGTAATACAGACCGAATGTTCACAGATTTCTTAGAAGGTTCATTTTGGCAAATTAATGTGGTGTTTTTAATTGCTACTTCAGCTTTGTTATCAATTTTAGGTGCCATGAAAGTTGGACGGCTCATGAGTAGGAGGAAGGCATAATGATTGCGATTTTATTAGCGGGAGTTCAAATTCCAGTAGCCGATTATCAAGAGATTGTTATCGATCGTCCATTAATGGCTCAGGATTACCCCAAGCATTACACTCATTACGAGTTGCGAGACAAGTTACTAGATGTGGCCATGAAGCAATGGTCTCATTATAATGTAAATGAAAAAAAATCTCTTTTAAATGAGATGAGTAAAGTGACGGAAAGTGAGAAGCTTTCATCGGCTTTGTTGAAGTTGTTTAAATCTGAATCGAATGAGCTTATTCAGTACCAAATATTATCGACTTTAACTTATATGAAGCAAAGTGCTTCCAGTCTCAATCAGTTAAAGGAAATTGCTAAAGATGAAAAGTTTTCAATGGGTGCTTTTGCGGTTCTCGCAAGAAACCTTAAAGCAGATGAACTTAAGTCTTATTTAAAGCGTTCCGATGCATATATAGTTACGGCGTGCTTGGCTGAGAATGTTAATGATCCACAAGTTTTAATAAATGCATTATCCCAAGCGAAAGAGGATTATCAAAAATCATTGATTTTACGTCAATTAGCTAGGATTTCGCAGGATTCCGCGTATGCAAAATGTGAAACGGATTTCCATAGAAGTCAGTTCACAGCAGTAAGTCGTTCAAAGTCTTTTTTGGTCAAGCAAGCGAAAACAAAAAAATTCGCTAACCAAGCCTTGATGCGTATGAAGGAGCTTGGTTGGAACTCGGATTTTAATCAAGTCGCTAAAGATATTTTACTGAGTTCAAGTGTGGAAGTACAAGTGTCTGCTTGTGCTTTATTAGCAGAGAATAAAGTGAATATGCCATTCTTGCTTTCTAAGCTTAATACTTTACCGGAAGTGGCGGGTATCGTTGCCTTGGATGTGTTTGTAAATCATTCAGTGCCTCCCGCGCTACAGAAGCAATTCTGTCAATTAAAGAAAAATGCTGATGGAGTGAACATCAAGAAATTAGGTGTTATGGAAGATCAGGCGCTTGTGCAGGGTCAAAAAAATACCTTTCAGTTGATTCGTCAGAGTCAAAATTCTGCCTTAGTAGAAGCTGGCTTGCGTTATTTGGGTGTGATGAAAACCTCAGTGGATAAAAGCTTTATTGCTAAACAGTTAAAGCATAGAGATATGCCTCGCCGTCATGGTGCCGTTTTTTACCTTGCGTCATCCGCAAAAAGCACTCAGCTTTCGGGTTTAGTTAAATACACTCAAGGGAGTGATATGGCTATTCGAAAAGCCTTCTATGATGGGGCAGCTCATAATCCTACGGTTAATTTTAGTAAGCTTATTACGCCAGGTTTAAAAAATCGGAAAGATGCGAAGCATAATCCTCAGCCAAGTTCTGAAGTTCGATCCTACATAATTTGGGCAATGACTAACAGTAATCATGTTCACAACCAAAACTTATTTGAGTTGAAAAAACTATTGACTGAAAAGTTGGTTAAAGTTCCAATGAGTGAAAATGTCTTTGACCCTTCTTATGTTCGAGAAAATGCTTATCTCTGTCTCGCGCATTGGGCAAGCAAGGGTTCAAAAGAAGGCAAGCGCATGTTTAGTGAGGTTCAAGAGTTCGTGGAATGGCAGAAAGAAGAGGGTCTAGAGTATAGTGAGAGTTTTGATCAAGTTCTCGATATGACTGAAGCACTTCTGCAGGGAAAGAAAATTAATAAGAAATATTTTTATACAAAGGCCTTATCAATCAGGTTGATTGATAGCCCGATTAGGTAATAAGAGTGGGGCTTGAAAGCGTGTTTTCCACTTCCAAGCTAGCTTGGAACTATTGGAAAAAATGAAACTGAGCCTATTGTTGCCTATATTTAAAATTTAAGGAGTTAAAATGTATTTTCGTTTAGAAGATGAAGAAAAGAAAAAAGAGCAAGATCCTGGTGGAATGATGAAGGAAATGCTTGATACGAGAACGATTATTATTGCGGAAGAGATTTCGCCAGAATTATCACGTCGTGTTTTAAGTCAATTGATCCTGTTGAATAAGAGATCCGAGAAAGAGCCTATTTATGTTTACATCAATTCTGGTGGTGGTTGTGCGGACTCTGGTTTCACAATTTACGATATGCTTCAATTCTTTAAAGCGCCAGTTTTTACTGTTTGTAGTGGGATGTGTGCAAGTGCCGCAATTTTAATTTTCTTGGCGGCTAAAAAAGGCAAAAACTTCTCTCTTCCTAACTCACGTTTTATGCTGCATCAGCCAAGTACTGGAGTAAGAGGTACAGCTTCTGATATTGAGATTACAGCGGAAGAAATTAACAAGACTCGCGTAAGATATAATCAGATTGTTGCCGATGTTTGTAATAAACCTTTGGAAGAAGTTAGTAAAGATGCGGATCGTGACTTCTGGATGAGTCCTGCAGAAGCGAAGAAGTACGGCATGGTGTCAAAAGTTATCACTTCTTTTGCAATGCTTAAATAGCTGACTTTAATATCTATTTATAAGAGCCTTCCATTGTGAAGGCTTTTTTTTTGACTTGAATAAATGCGATCAGAAGTTCATTTTATAAGGTAGGGAGAACTGTTATCCATGTCAAATATTTATTCTTTTTTACCATTTGTAGCCTTTTTGAGTAATGCCGTTTTGTTGGGTGTTGGCCTGCACCGTGGTATGTCCAAAAGAGTTCATCGTGATTATGTCTATTTTATGGCCTGTGTTACGGCGTGGACTTTTGGCGATTTTCTGAATTGGAACTGGTCGCAGATGCCACATGAATTTACGATGACGATTTATCGCCTACAGGTTCCATCATACACTTTCTTAGCTTATTTCTTCATGCGTTTCATCTATTCTATGGTAGGCAAAGAGGAAGATTGGTTTTATAAAAATTTCTATGTCATCCCACTGACAGTTTCTCTGGTTGGGGTCTTTACTCCTTATATGGTTTATTCATATACTCCCGTATGGTGGGGGTTGAGGCATGAACCAGGAATATTGTTTATCCCTGCGGCCATCATCTGTGTTTTTGCGCCGGCTCAGTATGCCTTATGTATCTTGTTGAATTTTAAAACGGCTAAGGATAAGAATGAGCGTTCACAGCGTAAGCTGATGATTGCGGGTTGTTGTTTTGTCTTGTATGTAGGTATGTATACAGATTTGGTCGCCCCTCATTTTATGGGAGAGGGATCAACTATTCAGGCGGCAGGGTCAACAGTTGCGATTATGGCTTATTGCATGCACCGCGCTATTTCAAAATATTATATGTTACCATTCTCTTTAGGTGATCTAGTCTATGAGTTGTTTCAATCATCTGAACAAGGTGTGTTGATTGTTAATTCAAAAGAAGAAGTCACTGATATGAACCCAGTGGCTTTGAGAATGCTGTGTTTGGATAGGCCAGGTGAATATCAGAATGATGCGAGACGCTCTTTGAAAGAATTGATTCCAGAGGTAGTGGAGAGTTCCTATAGCAAGCGAGTTGAAATTATTCGTGAACGCAATGGTCAGGATATAGTGTTAAAACTTCATATTAATAAGCACTCTCGAGTGGCGGAGCAAGACTCAGGTTGGGTTATTGTGGCGACTGATGTCACAAAAGAAAGAATTCAAAGAGATCGCTTAGAAGGTGACCTAGTACTGGTGCGTGAGCGAAGTGCTGAATTAGAAGAGCAATTGATGTCCTTGTCGGAAAAAACTTCAGTACAAAATGACATAGCAGAGTTAGATCGGCGATCGCAGTTATTGGATCAGCTTTTAAGTAGTTTGAGTAGTAGGCTGGAGTCTTTCGATTTAAAGAATGATTTAGATCGCGAAGGATTTAATAAGTTGAAACTTTCTCTGTCCTACCTTTACAATGAGTACTCATATGAATCCTTTGATGTTAAAAAAATATTTTCTGAGTTTTTTAATAAGTTAAAGATAGATGATGGAAATGAAAAGATTGAGATAGAGCTTCCCCATCGGGACTTTTTAGTGCGAAGTTCTCCAGCAAACTTTATACAGCTGTTTTCGATGTTTGAGGCCTTGTGGCGATTAGAATCGGTTAAAAATAAACTTAAGCTTAGGATGTCGGTAGAGGACTTGGGGCCAGAGTGCAGATTGAATTTTTACTTTGCTTACCCTAATAGGGCGGTGAAGGCAGATGGGACGCAAGAATTTGAAAATAAAGACTTTAAATCATTAGAAGAATTATTTCTTCAGTGCTTTGCTTTGTCTCGTGTGAGTAACTTCAAAGCACAACAAAAGAACCCTTATGAAAAAGAAATTTCTTTTGATTTTCTAGTGCCTCTGGCTAAGTAGATTTTGAACTGAAATCAGTGAAAAATCGCACTTTGAAAAAAAAGCCAAAAATCACTTAAAAAAGTTCGTTTTTCGGGCTTGTAAAAAATTCCGCTTAAGTTATGGTTGTGCCCGTTACTAATCCGCGATAGCTCAGTTGGTAGAGCAGGAGACTGTTAATCTCTTTGTCATAGGTTCGAGTCCTATTCGCGGAGCCAAGTAACCCCAGATGTTCCGCGATAGCTCAGTTGGTAGAGCAGGAGACTGTTAATCTCTTTGTCATAGGTTCGAGTCCTATTCGCGGAGCCATCTGTTCCTCCCCCCCCCCATTATAGATCAAGATTGAAGTGGTAAACTCATCTCCACATTTGCGCCAGTCGCAAAAGTTTTATCTCCCTCAGTAATTCGCCTTTTCCTGTCTTGTATTTGTCGCTCGGGTTTTATATCTCCTGGTGATTTCAGCTAAGAAATAGTTTTTGGCTGGACTGGCATGTACAAAGACCCCTTTACTGGGCTGTATCATACGCATTTCCGTGACTATGACCCAATCCATAATAGATGGTTAAGTGAAGACCCTAGTGGTTACGCTGATGGATTGAACTTGTATGCTAGTTATATCGGTATGGACTTTCGTGACCCGTTAGGTCTTGAGGCATTGAGTGATGATATGCTTGAAGAGATACTGGGTAAACTTCAAAATATAGCTGATGATGTAATGTCTATGACTCATCCAAGTGACTTGAGATCAAAAGCTAACATAGGGTCATGGTACCATACACAATATCAATTAGCTGTTGAAAAGTTACCCGAAAAATATTTGAAATTTATAATGGTTGAACAAAGTATAAATAGTGCGTGACCGAAAACCCAGTGTTTATGAGTTTGTTGATGATTTTAAGTTAATATAAAAATTCAAAATATGGTTATACGTGTCGTGCAGTCATAGTATTATCATTTTTTTAAGGCCTAGGCGTCAGAACAAAGGCTTTTTTTCTATTTATTCACTAAGTCAAGGCAGGAGAAAGTACGCCGTGAATGGCGTTTTTATTATTATGAAGAGCTTTAAGCGCTTTTTCTTTTTCTACGTAGGACTTTGATTTCTCTGGCCATGATGATAGCACCAAGATGATGGATATTACTGGCACTTATCGCCATAGCGGCATAACGTTCGAAATTAGGAGTACCCTTATCAGGGCATCGGTCAAAACCATGACTTTCAAGAGCGTTAATAGCTGATTCAACTGCGGGGTGTTGTTTGCGAGCGACGACAAAGGCCTCCTTACTTTCACGCTCTTGAGCAGCTTTATTTCGGCGACCTTTTACAGGGAGGTGAGCTCTTACCTCTAATGCTTCAATGCGGGAGTGATTATTTTGACCATCCTTATCTACCTTTGAATAAAAACCCTTATCAAAACTCATCGATGTCAGCCCAGGGTACAGCTCCTTACTTTTACGAACCATTTCAACCGCCACGTCTTTATCCTGCTCGCCCTTCATGATCCTATGGTCGAGATAAAGCCAAACTGATCTTCAACTACACATACCTTCACGCCAGTTCCTGACGAATCCCAGCTTTTCCTTTGCATATCCATTCTGTGTGAGGTTCAAAAATCGAATACACCTTTTCATCGGGTGAAATAGTCTCTCCATTAAGAACTCTACGACTTATTTGCTTAATGAATAAGTCCGTGTAATCCATGTTTAACTGAAGCTTGGGACACTCTTCATCTAAAGAATTCTGGAGAGTTCTTGCTTTGAGTAAATGAGCTCGAGCCACACTAAGGTAATCCTTAATTATCTCCTCTATTTCTAAGCGACGTTTTCCTTTCGCTCTCTTTCTTCGAGTTAGAGTGACGCATCTTGCTCAGTTTATTATAAAGGCTATGGAATTTCTTTTGCTGGCTTTTTACTTCACGCCAGCCAGTGATTTTCAAAGATGAAGCCAATTTGCCTCCGATGCTCAATACTTTGCGTACAGAATCTTTTAATAGATTCAAATCAGTGGGGAAATGAACATTCGTTTCAAAAACAAAAGAATCGCAACGACTATGTAATTCTCGTTCTTCTGGGAAAAGTAATTCATGGCTGAAAGCAACTACGAGCTTACTAATTTTATTGGCAATTTCTTTTGTAAAAAGGCTAACGTTATCGTGTATTGTTTGGCGTCCTGTAACTATGTCGACATCACAAAAAAGATCAACTCCACAGATCTCCCGAATTTTGTGATGATAATCATAGCAACTTTTGAGCTTGTCATAATCCCAATTACAGCTCAAACGCAAAGTGCCTAAAACAAAAATAACCCAGAGATCCATTCCTTTACGTCCATCATTCCAGGATGTTCCTTTAGGAACTAATTCAGACAAAACATCTTGGATTTCTTTGAGTAAAACTTTGTTTCGATAAATTTCTTGTAAACCACGAAGAGTTTTGGTTATTTCATCACGGCAGTATGTGTCGAGTCTCACTTGTTCAATTGGCGTGACTCCGAGAAGTGGGTTTTCTCCTAATTCTGCTTGTGTACTTGTAAAATTACGCATGCTATATGACACCTTGGGTTCTTTTATTTTATCTGTATCCTATTGGATAAAAGTAGTTTATGATGAAGTACTATACATTTAAACAAAAGTTTTATAGGGTGCTTTAATACTGTTTTCTAGAAAAACTCACAACTTATTTTCCTTATAAATTATTATACTTAAAAGACTTAGGTTCATTTCGGTCAGGCACTAAATAAAGACGGCAAAGCTATAGGTATGCAAAAATGGACAGATAAATTTAATAAAACAGTTCAGCGTTTTGCTCCAGGCTCTCGTAGACCCGATATTATGATTCTCAAGAAAAGCAAAGATTCCTTTAAGAATAAATTTCTTTCGGGGTCAGTTGAAACAATAGTAGATTTAAAGACTGGGGCTAAAGGGTTAGAGGATGCTTGGGTAGGAGATGTTGCTCAAAGATTAAATTTACCTCCTAACAAGATTCTATATGTAAGACAAGGTGAAAATCTTAAAAAAGGGTATCGAATAGCACAAGAAGCAGTAGAACAAGTTCGTGAAGCTCAAATTAGAGGCGGTGGACTTGGAGGTAAGGCTCTCGGAAAGTCATTATTAATAGCAGGAGTATTCCTTGCTTATAATGATGCTATAGCCAACGGCATGGAGGGAGAGAAAGCTCTAGCATATGCGGCATCATCAGTAGTTGGAGGGGATATTATTTATGATACAACAGAATATTCAGGGTAGTGTCCCAAATTTTCTGTAAATTCTGCTATTGCTCTACTTTAAGAGTTATGAATAGCTTCCGAGACTTCGCGAGAATGGGAACTTTCTCGTCGGAGCGAAATTGAGGAAGTTGTTTGTAACTCGGGGTAAAGAAGATGCAGAGTGGTGTTGTACCAAAACAACCCACAAGGAATTATTATGCACCACTCTACACAAGAAAACAGTAGCGTCTTATTAGAAATGATCCAACAAGTTACAGAAAACGGCGAAAGCGGAATGCTTGAAGCGATGAGAGTTTTATTAAATGAAGCGATGAAAGTGGAGAGAAGTAATTCTCTTGAAGCTGATCCATATGAACGTAATGAAAGTCGCTTGGGTTATGCTAATGGCTATAAAAATAAAACTGTAAACACTCGACTTGGAGCAATGAAGCTTAATATCCCTCAAGTCAGAGGTGAAATTGATTTTTATCCAAGTTCTTTGGAGAAAGGCTTGCGAAGTGAACGAGCTTTAATGACAGCTATGGCAGAGAGTTATATTCAGGGGACATCGACTAGAAAGGTGACTAAACTTTTAGAGAAAATATGTGGTCTATCTGTAAGTAAATCACAGGTATCCCGTGTGGTAACTGAGCTAGATGAGAGTTTAGAAAAGTGGCGCAACCGTCCTTTAGGTAAATATTCTTATCTTTTGGTGGATGCGAGATACGAGAAGGTTAGAGTAGATAAGACTGTTCGAGATTGTGCTTTACTTATTGCCTATGGAATAGATGAATCAGGAAAACGTTCAGTCCTCGGAACAAGTGTTTCTTTAAGTGAAGCGGAAGTTCATTGGAGGAACTTTTTTCTGTCATTGAATGCTCGAGGACTCCATGGCCTCAAGATGATTACCAGTGATAGTCATTCGGGCCTAAAAGCAGCGTTAAAGACTGTATTTGGTTCTATCCCATGGCAGAGATGTCAATTTCACTTACAGCAAAATGCTGGTGCTTATGTCCCTAAGAAAGCTATGCGCTCAGAAGTAGCTCAAGATATTAGAGATATCTTTAATGCACCTTCAAAGCTTGAGGCTGAAAGGCTTTTAAAGCTTACTTGCTTAAAGTATGAAGAAAAGGCTTCACATTTATCTGAATGGATGGAATCTGCACTTCCTGAAGGCTTTTCTGTATTCGATCTCGAGCGTTCTTGTTGGACAAAACTGAGAACGACCAATATGGTTGAAAGACAGAATCGAGAAATTCTCAGGCGAACTAGAACCGTATCTATATTCCCAAATGAAGCTTCACTTCTTAGATTAGCATCCGCTATTCTTATGGAATTAGATGAAACCTGGATAGCTACAAAAAGAGTTTATCTATCTGTTTAACTAAAATTGGTCAACACCAATTTACAGAAACAACGGGACTCTATCATATTCAGCTGAGATGTTATGGTTGATGTCGAATAATTTTGCTCATAATTCACCAATGGGTAAGCATGTAAATGGTATCTACCGTGAACTAGCACGTACTAATGGCCCTGGTGTAGATGCCGGTGGAAAAAAATTGGATGCCTTATTAAATTCAAAACGACCTGTTACGGCAGGGGACTCACATTTATTAATAGATAGAGAATAGTTATGTCTGTACAAATCATAGTTTCAACTCCAACGTATTTTTTTAAGAACGATGGAAAAAATATTACATTATTTAATTCTTTAATTAAAAACATTTATTCAAATGACAATAAGTTAAATAAATGTTTTCATGTTGAAGATCTTCCGCACAAAGAGTTTTTGGTTTTATTAAGTATAAGTGCACATTATAACCCCATCTCTCATAAAGAAGGTGAAGCTGATTTATATCTTCCTGGAGATTTTAATACTTGTGAAATAGATGGTTCGATTTTTGGATATGATGGAGATCATATATTAGTAGCATCATTAAGTTCCTACATTAAAATGCTTGAAGATTTGAAAGAGAGTGTAAGAGCTTTTAGACTAAAACCTAACTCTGAATTGTTAACAAAAAATGGTTTAAGTATAGAGGAAGACTTAGCACTTGAATCAGTAATTGATATGCAATTAAGTTGTGCAAAAATAAGTAAAGTTGAAAATTGCCCAATTTTTATGTCATCGTGAAAATCCTCCTATCAAAAAAATGCTTTAAACTTTTGAGGGTAGTTATAAATTAAAACTCCACCCAAAAGCTTAGTAAAAACCCATCTTTCCCACCTCACCAAATCTCCAATAATGAGAACTTATAGGATACGGTAAAAAGCCTAATCAGAATCAATACGATTAGGCTTTTGTTTGGTGGGGGTTATAACACGATTAATACATCATTTAAGTTCAATATTAAGACAGTTTCTAAGCCTTAGTTCCGTATCCTCTCTATAGGGTAAAATAAGAGGGCAAAAGGATGTTCACACTTTTAATGTGCGTGCAGGTGGTGATTCTGTTTTTGGTTGTTAAGGATTTGGTTGGGAACCGTGGGGAGTGAGTTGTAATTCAAGAACACCTTTTGTGGTTTTAAGGTGGTTTGATGAGGTTTAAGTGATTTATAACTTATTGGTAATTAATCCTTAAACCAACTTGGATTGGTCAGAACCAATGATAGTTGGTAGTTGTGTCGCCAAGCAATCCGTTAAGAGCGGATGAGCACAGAATAGGAAGTCCTTTACATTTGATGTAGAGGGCTTTTTTATTCAAGATCAAAATCCAGCTCCATTAATCGATCAAGGGGTTCATAGAGAGTATAGAGAGTATATGCCCCAGAAAAGCTTAAAGAGTATGTTTCATTTTTTCTTTCAATGACTTATAGATAATTTATCTGGTTGATTTTTACGATAATATTTGCACAAATAAATATTAGCATGTTTATTAAAGTCAGTAAGAATGGAGACCTGAAATGAAACGTTATTTAGATGCCGAAAGCGAATTAAGTTTTTATCATGTAATCATCAAAGTGCCAGATAATACTTTTGGTAATAAAGAGTATGCTTTTAACGATGTTCATAAGAGGCGGTTGAAAGATGTTTTCTTTTGGCTGGAGGGCATCTACGAACTGAAATGTCTCTGTTATACAATAATGAGTACTCATGCTCATTTTGTGATATGCCGTGAGAAAGATGCTTTGGATCATTTGAGTTTAAAGGCAGTGGCATTACGTGAGCAAAACTACCGAGGACGAAAGTATGCTTTGGATGCAAGGACTTGTGAAATTCGAGATTTTCGGGAGCGACTTAATGATTTAAGTGACTTTATGGGGAATCTACAAAAGCGTTTCACCCGTTGGTATAATCATCAGGGTGTGAAAACTCGCAGGGGGCAATTATTTAATCATAATTTTAAGTCAGTTTTACTCAAAGATACAAAGTCACTCGTTCGCTGTATGCAGTACGTGGAAATGAATGCGGTTCGAGCCAAAATGGTGAAGATGCCCCAGGACTATGAGTTCACTTCCTGGGCCGATGTCATGAAACGGAACTCAATAGGGCATAGAATCAAGGCTTCTATCATTGCTTGTGTTCGTTGTTTCAATGGTGGTATGAAGGGGGTGAGTGATACGCAAGTATTTCGTTTATATTCAGCGAGGTTGAAATTAGTCTGCCGGGTCTTGTTAGAAATAGGTTCTTTTACAAAATTGGACAGAAGTATGGTAGATGAATTGTATCATCGGAACGGGATTTGGAGTAAAGCTAAATATATTTCCTCTGCCTAGTCTTTTTAAGTATGAAATAAAAACTAAGAGGCAGGCCTTTGCCTAGGCTTGAGAGAATAAATATCATTCCAATCACCCTAAGTATAAGGCGCATAAATCCTCTTCCATTTTATTTTTCTGAGAACTTAGCCAACTTCTCTCGAACAAAAGCCTCGGAGCCAATGACTAAGTGTTTTGGTAAGGGATCTACACTTGTGAATAAAGAGATTATTCCCCCGGAGAGCCTCCGGGGGTGTGTTAGATCATGTCCGCATATATTTCCTTGTAGTTTTTTAGTCAGCGTTCTTATAAGGGCGTAAACCAAGTGTGTAAGCATGGAAGCCCCAAGAAAGAACTCTTGGTGGCGTGTAAGGTTTATTCCGAAGTGATGATAAAAAGAAGTTTCAGCCCCTGCGGCAGTAGTGGATGGGCGTGGCGCAGTCCGTAAAAAGGAGCTCCTTGAGTATATTTTTTCCAAGTCTTTGATAAGATCCATCCAGCAACAATGACGATGCGTCACTAAATAATAAACTGCCTTATCTGAGCAAGTTTCTTTAACACGATTATTAGCCACAGCTATCTTCTTTCCGAAGTATAAAGAATGTCAAGCATCTCATATCAAAGGCAAGATGTGTGCTATGGGCATTACTTTTGTCTAGGTATCACTGCTTCATCTATCGTAGGGGAGGATAGGGGGAGATGGCTCTCTTAATGTTTTTGGTGTGTGGTTTCTGTCGAAAGCCACTGTTTTTAAGTGCTTTGTGAATTTCCCCTAAATAAAAAATCTTTGAAATTAATTCTGTTTTTCTAGGGAAGGACAGTTGATGTTTTGTGCTTAATAGGGTAGTTTAGGGGAATATAGGTTTAATTAGGTGAAAGAAGTTTCAAAATGCAATCAGACGAGATTATATTTACTGGCGAGTTCGAGCACTCTGTAGATGCTCAACGCCGTCTCGCGATCCCCCGCTCTTGGAGAGGGGGTGAAGGTGCCCGTTTGTATCTTTTACCTGGTAAAGAAAAAATGATTCAAATTATTCCTGAATACATGTTTGCTGTTTTGAGGGAACGCTTGAAAAAAGTTTCTTTCACTAATCCTAAGATGGCGCGAGCCTTAGCTGCGTTTGGCGCAAAGATTCAAGAAGTTCAGTGTGATAAGCAAGGTCGGGTACCTTTGCCCGCAAAGATGAAAGCCCATGCCGGCATTAAAGGTGATGCTGTTTTAGTCGGTGCAGTAACCACGGCTCAAATTTGGGCCAAGCAAGAATGGGAAGCGAGTCAAGATGACGAGATGGATCCTTATGCAATGCTCGATGGTTTGATGAACCAAGATGTAAGTTTAGATGATTTGTTTGGAGGGGATAGTTAATGCCTGATTTTCACCATATCCCCGTTTTGGCCGAACAAGTAATTGATGGTCTTCGACCACAAAATGGTGGCAAGTTTATTGATTGTACTCTTGGGGGCGGAGGTCATAGCTCAATGATTTTGTCGAGTGGTCCAGATGTTAAGCTTCTCGGTTTGGATTGTGACGATAACGCACTTAGGGCCGCGAGTGAGCGCTTAAGTAGTTTTGGAGACAGATTTAAAAGTAAACGTTTAAATTTTCGCGACCTGGCTAAACTGAAAGATGATGCGGAATGGAATCAAGTTGATGGTATTCTGATGGATATTGGTGTGAGTTCTCACCATTTAGATGAAGCCAGTCGAGGTTTTACCTATCGTGAGAATGGCCCTTTAGATATGCGTATGGATCGTCGTTTAAAAGTCACAGCCTCGATGATTCTAAATAAAGAGAGTTTGGAAGGTTTAACAAAAATTTTCCGAGACTATGGAGAAATGAAAGAGGCCTATCGCTTAGCGAAAGCAGTGGTGGCTGATCGTGAAAAGGAGTTGTTCACTCATACGGAGCAACTAGCCGGTTTAGCTGATCGAGTTTGCGTTAATCGCAATCGTCGTAAGCGCAATCCTGCACCAACACTCGCCTTTCAAGCATTGAGAATTGCCGTGAATGATGAGCTTGGAGCTCTTGAGTCAGGAATGAAGGCAGCGTTTGACCTTCTCAAGCCTGGTGGTCGCCTAGCTGTGATAAGTTTCCATTCTCTCGAAGATCGCATGGTGAAAGAGTTTTTCAAAGACAAAGCAACAAGCTGTACCTGTCCACCTGATTTACCTATTTGCGTATGTGGAAGCAAGGCACAGATGAAGATTATAACACGCAAGCCTTTGACCGCTGAGTCTGGTGAACTTGCCGAAAATACGAGAGCTGCGTGCGCCAAGTTGCGCGTGGCCGAAAAAATTTAATATAAGGAGAATGAAATGAAAAATAAGAAAGACGCAAAACGTGGTGGCAGCTGGATCTTGATTTTTGATGCTTTATTGGTGTTGGTTTTAGCTCTTGGCTATTTATATATGGAAACTCACGAAGATAAAATTCAGTCTGAGTTAAGTCAGCAAAAAAAGCTTTTACACGAAGCTCAAGTTCGTCGCATTAACCTCAAAGCTCAATTAGAAGAGAAGACACAAAGTAGTTATATCTTTAGAAAGGTAAGAGAGTATAATTTAAACTTACATTCGCCTAATCCTACTTACGTGACAGAACTTTATCATTTCGAGACCCCATCTGATCCTTTCGATCAGCAGCTCAGTGCGGAAGGACAGCTGGCAGTAACGACTGTTCAGCCTTAATTCATAAAGATGCGCCAAGGTTTTAGAGCTAGATTGGTCTTAGTTAGCGCTTTGGCCTTTATCTTATTTTCGACTTTATTGGCGCGTTTTTATTATGTGCAAGTTCATCGTCACGAAGAACTCCTAGGGAAAGCACAAAAGAAGTACACGGCAAAGCGCCTTTCAAAAGGTCGTCGTGGAATGATTTTCGATTCTACGCGCTCACCGGCACCCAATATCCTAGCAATGACCCGAGTGACTTACGAAGTTTTTGCTGAGCCCAAGCATATGGGATCAAGGAAATGGGAGGTTTTTGATATTCTTAAAAAAGAAACTGGCGTGAGTGATGATTTATTGAGACCTCGCTTTCTTAACGAAAAACTAGTTCAAGTGGTGGTAGCCAAAGGTATTACCATCGATAAGGTAATGAAGCTACGCGAAATGAAGCTTCCCGGCCTTCATTATAAAGAATCGCAAAGTCGTTTCTACCCCAAGTATAGTTTGGCTTCAAATGTCTTAGGCTTCATTAATCACCAAGGCAAAGGAGTGATGGGGATTGAGTCGACTTTTGATAAACAAATGACTCCTACAACAGGTGAAGTCGTTATCGAAAGATCGCGAAAAAATAGAGAGCTACAAACACTAAAAAGTGTTAATCCCAAAGATGGCTGGGATGTCTACCTCACAATTTCGGAACCCATACAATCATTTATGGAAGAAGAACTCGATCGCTTGGTGTCGAAAATCCCTTGTAAGTCAGTTTACGCTATGATGACTGATCCGAGGACAGGCGCCATAATGGCAATGGCTCAAAGACCGACATTTAATCCGAATGACCGTTCCTCGATGAAAGCAGGGAGTTATACCAACCGGATGGTTGAGCATGTTTTTGAGCCTGGTTCAATCATGAAAGCTTGTAGTATTGCAGTAGTTATGGGGCTGAGAAACTTTTCATTTAATGACCGTATTGATTGCGAAGATGGCATGTGGTATTTTGCAGGGAGACCTTTGCGAGATGCGGGACACAATTATGGGAATATCCCAATATGGCAGGTGATTCAGAAATCGAGTAATATTGGTACAGCTAAATTAGCTATTAGTGTAGGTAAACATGCCATGTACTCTGGTTTGAGACGTTTTGGTTTCGGAGAAAAAAGTGGATTGAACATGGGGACTGAATCTCGAGGAATTTTCCGTCACGTTGATAAGTGGGATGGCTTATCCATTAGTCGTATGCCCATTGGTCAAGGTATTGCTGTAACGGTCCCCCAAATGATGCAGGCTTGGGGAGCCTTGGCAAACGACGGCAATATGATGCAGTTGCGTGTCGTTGATAAAGTTAAAAAGCCCGACACGGGCGAAGTGATTGAATATCCGCCCATACTTAAACGTCGAGTTTTACCTTTGCGAGTGACGCAAGGTATGACCAATGCCTTGAAGACAGTGACGCGTGATGGCGGTACGGCTCCCAAGGCTCATGTGCCTGGTTATTATGTGGCAGGGAAAACGGGTACTTCTCAAAAATGGATTAATAATGCTTACTCTGACCGTATTCACGTGGCGTCATTTGTCGGTTATGCACCTGCAGATAATCCTGAGTTTGTACTGATGATTGTGGTCGATGAGCCCTCCTATAAATATCGTTATGGCGGTACGGCTGCAGCTCCGACTTTTCGAAGAATTGCGGAAAAAACTTTGCGCTACTTAAATGTGACACCTGATTTACCAGACGAAATTACAGATGAAGTCAAGTAATGATTTTTTAGAAATGCTAGAAGAGCTCAACCCTCGTTTAAGTGGGGTGTTGCCCGAGTTGATCTATGGCTTTAGTTCTGATTCACGAAAAATAAAAGAGGGTTTCGCTTTTTCCGTATTAAAGGGAACTCAACAAGATGGCAAGGCTTATATTACCGAAGCTTTAGCGAAAGGCGCAAGACTATTACTATGTGAAGAATTCCTCGATGTGGCCATCCCTCAGATTTGTATTGATGATATAAGAAAAGCGAATGCACTTTTGGCGGATTTATTTCATGCTCATGTAAGTGAAAATCTCAAGATTATTGCTGTGACAGGAACCAATGGTAAATCGAGTACAGCTTATATCATTCAATACTTGCTCAATCATCTTGGCAAATCGACGGCTATTATAGGGACTCTTGGTCGGGGACTTGGTGGTGAAATGAAAGCGAGTGCTTTAACAACTCCTGGAGCTGAAGAATTACATAGCTTTTTTGCGGAAGTTGCAAAAGGTGGTGCGGAATACGTGGTTTTAGAAGCTTCGAGTCATGGCCTCGATCAGCAGCGTCTATATGGCTTGGGATTTGAAGCCGTGCTCTTCACTAATTTGAGTGAGGATCACTTGCAGTACCATGGCTCTATGGAGAATTATTTTAGCGCTAAAAAGTCACTTTTTGATGATTATGATTCAAAAATTAAAATTGTGAACAGTGATGATGCCTATGGAAAACGTTTGCGAGATTCGCAAACTAAAGTGTTTTCACAGGATCCAGATAGTGATTGTCAAGTATTGCAAAACTCCGTGAAGCTAGAGGGGACGGAGTGTTTGTTGCCTCAGCTTTTAGGGGAATACAATATATATAATGCGGCTGGAGCCATGCTTTTAGTTAAAGAGATCTTGGGTCCTAGTTATGTGGGCAAGATTAAATTAGCCATGGAGAAATTTTCTGGAATTCCGGGTAGGATGGAACTATTCAAGAAAAATAATGGAGCACAGGTAATTGTTGATTTCGCCCATGCTCAAGAAGCTTTGGAAAAGGTAATTTGCGAACTTCGCAAAAATTGCCGAGAGAAACTCTCTATAGTTTTTGGTTGCGGTGGCGATCGAGATCCCGCCCGACGCTATGGCATGGGGGAAGCATCTGATTTAGCTGATGAAGTTATTTTGACGAATGATAATCCACGTAGTGAGGATCCGCAGCAAATTATTAATGATATCTTATCGTCGAAAAAGAAAGAAGCGCGAGTGATTTTTGATAGAGAACAAGCGATTCGGTTGGCATGGGAAGAATTAGAGCCGAATGACTGCTTGCTCATAGCGGGAAAAGGTCATGAAGAAAAACAAATTTTTAAAGATCACATCGAAAGTTTTAGTGATCGGAGTTTATGTAGAAAATTGATTGAGGAAGAAAGTTCATGTTAGACTTTAACGAATTATGCCAAGCCTTAAACGGAGAAGCTTTGGTAAGAGATGCAAACTATGATGATTATCGCGCATTTGAGAGTGATACGCGTAAAGATTTGACTGACACGGTGTTTTTTGCTTTTGAAGGTGATAATTTTGACGGGCATAATTATTTAGATTTGGCGGTCGAAAAAGGTGCGCGCGTCTTGGTGGTCGCTAAAGAGGTGGAGCTACTAACTTTAGACTCTGTGGCAATGATTAAAGTGGATGACACAGTTAAGGCTTGGCAGAGATTGGGTCACTTTTTATTGCAAAAGCAAAAGTCAGCCAGGCGTTTTGGGATTACGGGGAGCTCGGGTAAAACCAGTACCAATGCCATTTTAAGTCAGCTCTTAGAGTTTATTCGACCTAAGCAAGTTTTAAGTACACATGGAAATACGAATAACCATATTGGTGTAACGCAAAATATTGTGAGATTAAAAGGTGATGAGAGTTTTTTTAGTTTGGAGGTGGGGACAAATCATCCGGGCGAGATTGCGGATCTCGCAAAAATTGTCGTTCCTCATGCGGCCATTTTAACTTCAGTTGGCGCATCGCATATTGGGAATTTCTCGGGTATAGATGCTATTTTTGATGAGAAAATTGATATCTTTCGCTACATGGCGCGAGATGGTGTTGCCATAGTTCCTGCGGCCTTAGTAAAGAGAATTGAAGATGCTTTGCCTGAGCGAAAAGACATAACTTATATTTCCTTCGGGAAAGAGAAGTATGCTGATGTACGCCTCGGATCTTACGAATTAGGTTTAGAAAAAAGTACGTTTTTAGTGAAACTTAAAAGTGGTGAAAGCCTAAGTTTAGAAAGTATTTTAAGCGGTGAGCATCAGTTATTGAATATTTGTGCCTGTGTAGCCTTACTCGAAAATTATCAAGAGGAGTATTCCTTCACAATTTCAGATCTTAAATCTGCTTTATCATCCGTTGCACTCCCAGGAATGCGCATGAAGACAGAGAAAGTAGAAGATCAAACTTTTGTTCTCGACTGCTATAACGCCAACCCGCAAAGTACTTCAGCCTTTTTGGATTGGGTGAAATCAGTCTATAAGTCAGGGGTTTTGGTTCTTGGAGATATGTTGGAGTTAGGTGATATGGCGAAGAAATATCATCAGGAAATTCTCGACAAAGCAAAGGCGATGCAAGGCTTTGACTTAGTGACTGTGGGAGAGTGTTTTAAAGAAGTGAATCAAGAAGGAAAAGCTTTTTTAGATAGCTTAGAAGCAGGAGCTTTTTTAAAGGAGAATATAAAAGTAAATGAGACCTTGTTTTTTAAGGGATCGCGGGGTATACAATTGGAAAAAATTTATCACAAACTTAGGGACTAAAAATGCTTTATTGGCTCAGTCAATATGATGACTCTCCACTTAGGATCTTTAAATACTTAACCTTTCGTTCAGCGGGTGCAGCAGCTATAGCTTTTCTTATTGTGGTAATATTTGCTCCGGCAATGATTCGCTTTCTTAAAGAGTTTGCCGTGGCACCCCAGCGTTTAGCTGGTTTTGTGTCTGAAGAAGAGCTATGTGCCATCAAGGGTAAGACTCCAGCAATGGGGGGGATTCTCATTATTATTGCTGTATTCGTCTCCACGATATTGTGGGCACGCTTAGATCTTATGGTTACGCGCTTGTGTCTCATGGTGATGCTTAGCTTCGGTCTTTTAGGTTTTTGGGATGACTTCCGAAAAATTCGTCGCATGAAGGGCCCACTTGGAAACGATGGAGTTTCCGGTAAATTACGTCTCTTTGCCGAAATGATTATTGCGATTGCCGCAATTTTTATTCTTTATCGCGCTCCAGACACTCGTGATAGTGCGCCACTTTTGACGATTCCTTTTATGAAAGAAGCGCTTCTCTATATGCCCATGTGGATTGCTATGATTTACGGTGTTTTTGTACTTTGGGGAACAGGCAATGGAGTTAATATTAGCGATGGCATGGATGGCTTGGCAACAGGAGCCATGATTATTGCCATGATGAGTTATATGCTCATTGCCTATCTTTGTGGTAATGTGGCATATTCTGAATATTTAAGCACGCCTTATATCAAGGGTTGCGGTGAAGCGGCCGTGTTTGGCGCTGCAGTTGTGGGTGCTTGTATGGGCTTTTTGTGGTATAACAGTAAGCCGGCTGCGATGTTTATGGGTGATACGGGAAGTTTAGCTCTCGGTGGATCTCTAGGGATCATGGCGATTATTGTTAAGCAAGAAATGATTTTGCCAATTATTGGCGGTGTTTTTGTGATGGAAGCGGGTTCTTCCTTATTACAAACTCTTTACTACAAAGCAACGGGTGGCAAGCGCATCTTTTTAATGGCTCCCATTCATCACCATTTCCAAAAAAAGGGGTGGTCTGAAACTCAAATTGTGACTCGATTTTGGATCATTGGGGCAGTCTGTGCCGCCGTAGGTCTAGCAACTTTAAAAATAAGGTAAGTAAATGAAAAATATATTGATTCTCTTAAGTCTCTTTTTCTTGAGCTCATGTAGCTTTTTTAAGCCAGTAGAGAGCGATCCAAATTGGCGCGTAACGGCTTATGAAATTTATGATGGGGCATATAGCGTGGAGTGTTACTACAAGTTGAGTGATGGCTCCCGAGTGGAGTTTCCTGCTTCGGGTGTGAAGTTAAATAAACCATTAGAGACATCCGGTGAAGTGGATGGATGGAAGTATGATCTTGATCTCACGGCCGTTGTTCACGAAGGTGCCTTAATTGTCTATTACGAAGTCAGTATGGAGCGCGGCGGAATAGTGAAAAAAGGGGCTGGAGCGGTTTTCCCTCGTCAATGAAATTAGACCTCTTTCTAGAGTGCTATTAATTAATAAGAGTTTATGACTGTCAAACTGGCATAATAAGCTTGTGTTAAACCCACTGACTTCTGTATGGGGCTTGTAGAAAAGGCATATCCCGCCTAGATTCAGCGAATTAATTATAATTGGAGAAATATATTGTTAGGCTTTTTGAAGAAAATTTTTGGTGGTGAACCAGAGCCAACCAAAGAGCAAGAGGCTCCCAAGCCCCAAGCCCAACAAGGCTCGAATCAGAATAAGAAAAATCACGAGCAAAAGAAATCGCAGGATAATCAATCTTCTCACGGGCAAAAGCAAGGGAAGAATAATCAAAAGCACGATTCCAAGCCTAGAAACAACAATCAAAAGCATGAATCTAAGCCTAAAAATAACAATCAAAGACAACACAAAGCTCAGCACGTCAATGTAACGCCTTTAACTCCTGCCAAGACAGATAACTCTTGGGTTGCACCTACGGAGATTCCTGTAGAAGAGGGCAAGAAAGCTTTTCTTTCAATGGATTTATGTCCTGCAGTTCAGAGAGCTATTCATGAGATGGACTTTAAGTTTTGTACCCCAGTACAAGAGGGTGTTCTACCAATCTCTCTTAAGGGACAAGATGTTGCCGCTAAGGCGCAAACAGGTACGGGTAAGACCGCTGCATTTTTGATTTCTATGTACAATCACTTTGTAAATAACCCACAAACTGAAGTTAAAGCGGGGACACCTCGCGCACTCATCTTAGCGCCGACTCGTGAGTTAGCCTTACAGATTGGTGCCGATGCAGAAGGCTTAGGTAAGTATTGCGATATTCGCGTCGAAACTTTCTTTGGCGGTATGGATTTTGATAAGCAAGCACAAATTTTACGTGGACGAGTAGATATTGCCGTGGCCACGCCAGGCCGTTTGATGGATTACCATCGTCGTAAAATGATCAACCTCCGTGAAGTCGAGTTTTTATGTATTGATGAAGCTGACCGCATGCTCGATATGGGTTTTATTCCTGATGTGAGAAAAATTGTCGGCTACCTTCCTGGGCGTGATAAACGAATTACTCAGCTTTATTCAGCGACGCTCAATCAATCGGTACTCAACCTCGCGGCGAGTTGGCTCAATGAGAAGTACGAAAAAGTTGAGATCAATCCCGAGACAATCGTTTCTAAGAATGTTGACCAAAAAGTCTACACAGTAACGGCTAATCAAAAAGAAAACGTGATTCTTTGGCATCTTAAAAATGAAGAAGTGAAGCGCATGATCATTTTTGCCAACCGCAAATTTGACTGTGAACGCTTAGCAGATAAACTTTATCAGTATGGCGTCGATAAGCTCGAGCTTCTCACTGGTGATGTACCTCAGAAGAAGCGTATGCGCATTCTAGAAGAGTTTCGTTCTGGTAAAGTACAAGTTCTAGTAGCTACAGATGTAGCCGGTCGCGGTATCCACGTTGATGATGTAAGTCATGTTGTGAACTATGAGCTACCGTACGAACCTGAAGATTATGTTCACCGTGTCGGACGTACCGGTCGTGCCTCAGCATTGGGTAAAGCGATTAGTTTTGCCGATGAAAATAGTGGCTTTGAGCTTCCAGAGATTGAATGTTATATCGAAATGCAATTACCAGCTGAAGTTCCTCTAGAAGGAATGACAGACGATCATGATAAGAAGCACTCTGAGCGAAAGTTTGCTCAAAAACGTGGTGGCAATAAGCATAGCGGTAATCGCAATAAAGGTGGCTCTCGTCACCAAGAGCGCAACGGTGGTCATCATCACCGCAATAAACGTCGCTAAGAATTAATATTTTAAAGCCTCACTCATTTCGAGTGAGGCTTTTTTTGTTTTTATAGAATTTGGTGATCGAAATTTTGACAAAAGTTCATTAAGTCTTTTTAGCTAGAGATGCCACTTGTAAAATACTAAGAAAAATGAGACATTAGTTTTTATAAACAACCCACAATAAGGACTTAATATGAGCGAAGCAATTTACGGTAGTACCAACCCCAAAGAAAGCCTTGATAAAGACAGTGTTCAAAGATTTGGTTCAATGGTTGAATTGGACTTAGAAAAAGAAGCTTATTATCGCGAGCTACACGCTAATGTCTGGGAAGGTGTACAAGCTAAGATTCACGAATGCAATATTCGTAACTACAATATCTTTGTCGCACCCATCAATGGTAAAAAGTACTTATTTAGCTTTTTTGAGTATGTGGGAACTGACCTAGAAGCTGATATGGGTAAATTCCCTCAGGATGAAGAAACGCTGCGTTGGTGGAAAGAGACCGATCCTTGCCAAAAGCGTGTGGAAGGAACTCCAGATGGTGAACAATGGCTTGGGCTCGAAAGAGTCTTCTACCAAGCTTAAAACTTATTTTAATTGACACAAAACTTGGAAGACGCGCCTTCTATGATTAACAGTCATCTTATTTGAGCCATGAAATAGCAATGGTTTAAACAAGATGACTTCTCCGGCGGAGTTATCTAAAAAAATAGGCTTGATTTTATTTGGGTTTTTGTGGCTCTGGGGGATGACTTTTAAAGCTCCCGTAAATCGATCGCTTGAGTCTAAGTTGATTCTAAACCAAAATCCTGTTTCGCGAATATTTTTCGACGTTTCTTCTAAGTATGAAGGAAAATTGAGGTCTTGGTGAAGAGCTAAGGGCCAGTTTTGTTTAGCGTTTTTTTCTAAATAGAAACAGTAATTACTTGTACAGTAATTTGGAGCGACTTGTTTGAGCTTTTGTTCAATTAAATCACGTAGTTTAGGCTCTTGAGCAAAAACGTTCTTTCTATCTTCAAGTTCAAGGTCCTTGACTTTTTCTACAGTTTGTTCAAAGAATTTGAGTTCTTCATCAGTAAATGGGTGGAGGTTTTTAGCATACCCATTTGTTTCTAAGTCTTTCACTTGAATTAAGCTTATTTATTAATCGCACTGATCCCATGATTTTGCGGCTGCACAGTCGACTTTTAGAGGAACTTTGATTTGTGGGATATCGGTCATGATTTGTGGAATGAGTTCTTTCATGATTTCTAGCTCATCATCAGGGACTTCAAAGAGTAATTCATCGTGGATCTGAAGTAGCATTTTTGATTTCAGCTGACGTTTTTCTAATTCGTCAGCAACTTTGATCATGGCGATCTTAATAATATCTGCTGCCGTTCCTTGGATCGGTGAGTTGACTGAGATGCGTTCAGCTCCTGAGCGAATGCGGCCATTTGACGAGAGCATTTCGGGTAAGTAGCGACGACGACCAAAAGAAGTTTCGGAGTAGCCTTTATCACGTGCATCCTCAACACATTTTGCCATGAATTTTTGGACGTCAGGATAACGCTTAAAGTAATTTGAAATGAATTGCTTGGCTTCATCGGCACTTACGCCAATTTCTTTAGCCAAGCCGTAGGGGCCTTGACCGAACATAATGCCAAAGTTAACTGCTTTTGCTGCGTAGCGTTGTTGCTTGGTGACTTCACTTAATTCAGTTTCAAAAACGAGAGAAGCCGTGTGAGTGTGTACGTCAAAATCATTATTAAAGGCTTCGAGTAAGCCTGGGTCTTGGCTGAGTTCTGCCATGATACGCAATTCAATTTGTGAGTAGTCACAAGAAATGAAGTGGTGTCCCTCTGGAGCTTGGAAAGCGGAACGAATGCTTTTGCCTTCAGCTGTACGAGTAGGGATGTTCTGCAAGTTGGGCTGAGTAGAAGCAAGACGACCCGTGGCAGCAGTCGTTTGCGAAAAGCGCGTGTGAATGCGTTGGTCGAGTTCACTCACTTCTTTTGGGAGGGCGTCAGCATAAGTTGAAATTAATTTACTAAGTGTACGATGACGCAGGATAGCGCGAACAATTTCAGATTCTGCTGCAAGGTTTTCTAAGACCTCAGCACTCGTTGAGTAGCCTGTGGCTGTTTTTTTACCAGCTTTCAGTCCCATTTCTTCAAAGAGTACAACGCCCACTTGTTTTGGTGAGTTGATGTTAAACTCATGGCCAGCGAGAGCGTGAATTTGCTCTTCGCACTTTTTGAGTTCAGCACTGAAGTCAGAAGAGATTTTCTCTAGAGTTCCGAGGTTGATAGAAATACCATTATTTTCCATTTTACTAAGAACGGGAATAAGTGGGATATCCATTTCGTCAAATAAATTGCGTAGGTCGCGACGGTGGAGTTCAGCTTCGAGTTCATTTCTCAGGCGTAAGGTGATGTCTACATCTTCACAGCAGTAGGTAGCGACTCTTTCAACGGGTAAGTCGGCCATGGAAATTTGCTTCTTGCCTTTGCCAATGAGTGACTCCGTAGAAATTTTACGGTAGTTTAAGTAGTGGAGGGAGAGTGAATCTAGGTCGTGAAATTGACGCGAGGGGTTGCAGATGAAGGAGGCCACTAAAGTGTCGAAATCGATGTTTTTGACTTCAATGCCAGCATAGTGTAACATTTGCAGGTCAAATTTTGCGTTTTGCGCAAAAAACTTAAGGCTACTATCAGCAAAGAAAGGTTTAATTTCTTTGAGGATCTCTTCTTTGTCTAGGTCGCTATTGAAAGGGATGTACCAGGCGTGGTGATCGCGAATGGCTAAGCCGAGGCCGACAATAGTTGCACTACGTACATCGAGACCAGTTGTTTCGGTATCAAAAGAAACGGGGAGTTTTGCTTTAGTGATTTCATCTAAAACGGCTTTGAGTTCAGGAATAGATTTAACGATATTGTAGTCGTGTCTCTGCGAGTTGTACTCAACTGTTGCTGTCGCTAGAAGCTCTGCGAACTTCGCATTTAAAAAGAGGTGTTCTTGGATTAGAGGTAGGTGATTAGAGGCGATTTGTTCAAGGCCTAGCTCAATGTCATGGAGCCATGTGGCTGCAAGCCATTCCCAAGTTAATGTGCATTTTCTTTTGCTCTCGAGGTCTTCAGGAATGACGGTGTGGTTTTCGCTGGCGAGAGTCAGGTCACATTTATTGAAGGCATTTTTTAAGGCGATGAAAATTTCTTCTGAGTTTTTGCCAAGGTGGCTCATTTCTGCTAAGACATCAAACTCTAAGCGGCTTTCAAACTCAGCATTGAGCTTGAGGATTTCGTGTTGGAAAGGACGTGGTGCAAAAGTTTCGACTCGTAATGTAACAGGCCCGCCAGAACTGAGGGATTGTTTAAGTGTCGGTTTGCTATTGCCTTCGTAACTTGCTTTGATGTTGGGGAGGTCGCGGAGGAAGCGGGCAAAGCCCATGCGTTCATAGAAATCAGCAAGGCCATCAAAGTCTGGTTGTGAAGGAACGAGTTCCTCATAGCTTTTGTCGAGAGTCATTTCATCTTGGAGAATGACGAGTGATTTGGAAAGGGTGGCTAAGTCAGCTTTTTCACGAATCGTTTCAGATTGCTTTTTACCTTTGATTTTGTCATGGCTCGCAAGAATCGTTTCGAGGTTGTCGAATTCAGCGAGAAGTTTAGCCGCGCCCTTTGGGCCAATTCCTGGAAGGCCTGGGATATTATCTGCACTATCACCGCAGATGGAGAGGTAGTCGACGATCTGGTCGGGACGAACTCCCATGATTTCCACCACTTTTTCAGCGTCAATCATCAAGTTATTTTTATGAGTGTGGCAGATCAAGGTATCATCATTAACGAGTTGCATTAAGTCTTTGTCGCCAGAGCAAATAACCGTTTTGATATGTGATCCAGTGGCTTGTTTTGCGACGGTCGCAATAATATCATCGGCCTCGAAACCTTTTTGGATCAGTAAGGGGATACCGCGAAGGGCAATGTATTCTTTCACTAAATCGAACTGAGGTTTGAGTTCTTCAGGACACTCTTTGCGGTTAGCTTTATATTCGGAGTACATCTCGTTACGAAAAGTTTCTGAACCCGCATCAAATACGGCAACCACATGACTAGGATTAAAGTCGCGAATAATATTTTCGAAGGAGTTAATAAATCCAAATAAAGCATTTGTGGGTAGACCATCTTTTGAATGCATATTGGCGCGAATGCCGTAGAAAGCACGGAAAATATAGGCCATGGAATCGATGACGAAAATAGAGGATTGGTCGGACATAAAATACCTTATTTTAGGAAGTAGTTGAAAGTTTCGGCTTCTTCAGAGTGAATGATTTCGTAAATAGAAGCGGCGCAGTTAGCTTTGAGGATTTGTTCGCGGATCGTAGCGTCACTAAGCATGCGTCCTAAGACCGAGAGGATTTCTAGGTGAGCTTCACGTTGTGACTCAGGTGTGGCGAGCATGACAATAATTTCGACGGGCTCATCATCCATAGATTCAAATTCTACCCCAGGAGTACAAACGGCAAGCATGCCGCGTATTTTACCGTCATGACTCTCTTCGTCAGTTACCGTGCAGTGGGGTATCGCAATGCTTTGGCCAAAGCCCGTGGAGAATTCTTTTTCTCGTTCTTCCATGCGTTTTAATAGTTCTTCGGGATCAATCTCAATGTCATTAGTTTTGACGAGAAAGTAGGACATTTCGCGGAGAGCTTCCCACTTATTTTTTGCATTAAGACCCGTGATAATGTGTTCTTCATCGAGAAAGTCGATAAGACGAGTCCGTTTTTTACCTGTTTCTTTGACGCGGTCAAGAGTTTTTGAGATGAGGATCGTTCCCACTAATTCAGTAAAAACGACGACCAAGAGAATCATGGCAGTGATTTTAGCGTGGAGTGGAGAGAAATCTTTTTCTGAATAAATGACAACGAGTAGGGCGATGGTCATCCCTGCTTGCACTAGTAGCATTGAACCAATATTGAGCGTTGTTCGCGGAGTACAGCGTCCCGCCATGGCACCGAAAGTTGCGCCAATCATTTTACCTCCCGCCATCGCTACTAGATAGATGAGGGCCGAGGTAATAGTTTGCTGATTGATAGTCCTTAAATCAAGGTGCATGCCAGCTAAAGTGAAGAAGACGGTAAAGATGAACTGCTCTAGGACTTCAAATTGCTCCAACATTTCATTTTTGAAGATGGCAAAGTTTGTAAGGCAGAGGCCTAGGACTAAGTTAGCCATGATCGGTAAAGGAGTGAGTTTTTGGGGGAGTTCTGCAGTCACCATCGCCATGTAATCGCAAAGGCCATTAGTGATCATAATTGAAGCAACTAAGAGGGTAAAAACAAGTGTGTGTGAGTTACGGCGAAAATGGGATGGCCCTTGCCTTTTTTCGAGAAATTTTAAGCAGTATTCAAAGCACTTGGCTACGATAAAGCCGACAATGATCGAACTGAAAAAGCTGATAAGGCCTGGTAAAGCAGTGGTGAGAAGGCTGGCTCCGGAAAGTTTTTGGCGAGCTACGGCCCGTACACTTTCAAAGACGAGTAGGCAGATGATATTGTCGAGGGCGACAACGATGAGTAAAGTTCGAACCAAATTGCCTTTGGCATTTTTCTCTTTGATGACATGAAGAACAGTCGCTGGAGATGTGCTACAGGCGAGGGAAGAGATGAGTAAGTGAGCGGCAAGCCTTGTTTGTTCAGAAAAGTCCATGGGGTTGAAGTATTCCAAAGCAAAAAATACAGCAATAAAGGCACAGCTTGATTCACCGACAGCAATGAGTAAATTTCGATTAAAGGAGTTATGAAGCTTTTGGAAATTTAAATGGCTGCCTACAGTTAAGGCGATTAGCCCAATGGCAAAACTAGTCACTGCGGTAAGATTTTTTTCCTCCGTGTGGCCTATGAGATTCAGCATATAGGGGCCAACTAAAATGCCCGCAATGATTTGTCCGGTTAAGACAGGAAGCTTGAGTTTTTTAGCAGTCACACCTGCGAGCATGCCGATGATTAAAATCACAGAGACGAGAAGTTCGCCCGAAGCGCCATGGAGGATGGCAGGTTTGTCAGCTGCCAAAAGAAAGTTGTTTAACATAGATTATTGATTCCCAAATTCACAACTTAAAGATAGAGAATTTGAGGGTAAAATCAAGGGGAGCCGTAGGGGGAAAAGAGTATATGTCAGAGGAATCTTAGAATTTGTAATTCAGACCTACATAGAAAGTGCGTGGTGTCTCGGCATAGTAAAGTGTTTCACGCGTTGAATGATCCCAGAGATTTTGTCCAATGATGTAAACTTCGAGGTCTTCGCGAGGTGACCAAGAGAGGCGAGAATCAAGTTTGATAAAGGACGGTGTACCATCCTGAGGATCATAGTTGTAGCTGGGGTTTTTTGAGTCTTGATAGTAAACCATGACATCCCATTTTATATCTTCAGTAACACTATAGAATGAGTAGAATGAGGCTTTGTTTTTAGCCGCCGCTTTTTCGACAGGTAAGGTGTCAGCAGTGCCGTCTTTATAATCAAAATCAGCATCGAAGTAAGTGTAGGAGAGTTTGAGTTGCCAATCATGAGTCACGAAATAGTTTGATGAAATTTCTATGCCGTAACTTTCAGCATTTAGATCGTTGACGATGATGTCAGGTCCAGGGTTTGTTTCAGTTATGACGAGGTCGCTGTAGTCATTATAAAAAATTGTCGTATCGAATGAGAGTTTTTCATTGACTAAGATACGGTGACCCAATTCGTAAGTTGTGACATTTTCTGAATCGACGTCGTTGTTGCCGACTGCGGCGCCAAAAAAGATGTCTGAGCCGTGTTCATAACGCGAAGGAGTTCTTACCGCACGACTCACTGCAGCCCAATAAGTGTTTTTCCGATCTGGAGTAAAAGCGACACGAGCAGAAGGTTGATATTCATAATCAGTGTAATCATTTTTTTCAAATTTGGAGCCCAAGGTTAAGGTCCAGCGATCGGGCTGTAGTGCTATTTTGTCTTGAACGAATAGGGTGTAGTTGGCGATGGTTTCATCTGAAGGTTGAAAATCTAATTGGCTGGTGCCATCTTTGAGTTTTGACCTGTAGGTACGAACTCCTGCACCAATTGTGACTTCATGCCGATCCCAAGGGGAAAAGTGATAATCCGATTCTAAGTTAAAACTATGAACTGTAGAATCAAGGGTTACATCCTGTTCGATATTTTGATAATCATAATAAAAAAGTGTACTCCAGTGCTCTTTGGAGTTGAATTGGCGTTTATGATTGAGTGTAAAATTATAACCTTTTGTATCGCCATCTTCATAGAAGTTATTTATGACCAGAGCATTGTATTGTTTGAAATCGGATTGATAGATATCTGAACTCAATGTTAAGGTGTCTTTTGCAGTGACGTCATAATCTAAGCGAAACCCGCCTTGTAAGTAATCCCAGCGATCATCTTCGTGTGTATTTTTAAGATTGACTCCGGGTTCGAGTTCGTTGTTCTGTTGGAATTGACCATAGATGCGCAGATGAAGTTTGTCATCTTTGTCGAGTGTTTCTCCGTAGCGTAGGTAGTAGGATTCGTTATATTCACCATAGTCGAGCTTAGCTAAGCCACCCTTAGTGTCTTTAGCGGATTTTGTTGTGATGCTAATGACGCCATTTACTGCATTGGACCCCCAGACAGTTGCGCCTGGTCCACGGATAACTTCGATTTGTGCAATGTCAGCTACTGGGTAGTTGGTGTACTCCCAATAGGTGCCAGAGAAAACAGGTGAGTATACACTTCGGCCATCAATGACGACGAGGAGCTTATTTGAGTAAAGGTTGTCGAAGCCTCTAACGCTGACTTCCCAAGTGTTGTTAGTTCGTCTTGAAACTTGAACACCAGGAGTGCCCCTTAGTGCTTCAGCTAGATTGAGTGCACCTTTTCGTGCGATTTCTTCTTCGGTGATGACGTAGATGGCTGACGCTGCAGTAAAAGAGCTTTCTTCAGATTTAGAAACAGAAGTCACTTCAATATTCATCAGAGCTTCGAGGTCAAAGTCCTCGACATCATCTTGAGCTGAAATACTTAGGCTTGTGCTTGCAATGAGAAGTAATGTATATAGCGAACGCACTTAGTTGACCCTGGTTACAATTGTTTCCCTTAAGTATATTCTACTTAAGAGTTCTTTTTATTGGAATAGGTAAGGGCGTGAAAAATAGGCTTATGGCTGCGTTTTAATCTATATTTAATATTTAAAGGTTAAATCTTACTTAAAAGCGGTAGTTTAAACCCATTAAAAAAGTACGTGGGTTTTCTAAGTAATATACTGTTTCTGATGTAGAACTATCCCAGAGGTTTTGACCCATAAGGTAGACCTCGAGTTTTGGGCTACAGGTCCAGGTTACTTTACTGTCTAGTTTAATGAACGGTGAGTTGCTTGGGGTGTTGGTTGAGTTTAAGCTAGGGTTTTTTGAGTCTTGGTAATAGGCAGTTACATCCCATTGAAGGGCATTTGTGAGTTTGTAAAATGAGTAGGCAGACGCTTGGTGTTGAGCAGTGACATTTTCCGAGGCGAGGAAATCGGAGGTGCCATCCTGTTGATCAAGGTCAAAATCAAAATAACTATAGGAAAGCTTGAGTTGCCAGTCAGTGGTAACTAAATAATTAGAAGAGACTTCAAATCCGTAGCTTTCAGCTGTCGAAGCATTTATGATAGGGTCATTGCCTGCTTCGACTTTGCTAGTGATTAAGTCTGAGTAATCGTTATAAAATACGGTAAAATCAAAAGAGAGTTTTTCTGTGGCAAGAACTCTGTAGCCTGCTTCGTAGGTTTCTACTGTTTCCGAATCTACGTCATGGTTGCCTATTGCGGAGCCAAAGAAAAGATTGGAGTTGTGCTCATAACGGTTAGGCGTTCGAACCGCTCTCGAAGCGGCGAGCCACAAAGTGTTTTTACGGTTTGGAGTAAAGGCAAGGCGCGCGGTAGGTTGGTATTCAAAGCCGCTGTAATCGTGTTCTTCAAATTTTGAGCCTAAGGTGAGTGTCCAACGGTCGGGTTGAAGAGTGATTTTATCTTGAATGAAAAAACTATAGTTTTGAGTTGTTTCATTCTCTGGGTACATACGAAGTTGGCCACTGGGATCCTTGACTTGAGATCGGTAGATTCGCGTGCCAGCACCGACAGTTATGTTATGATTTTTGATTGGACTGAAGTGATAATCAAATTCAAAATTCCAGCTTTGTACATAGGTGTTGGTTGTGAGGTCTTGGTTGAAATCGTAAAAGTCGTAATAGATTAGTGAGTGGAACTTCTCATCGGAGGTAATCTGCTTGGTGTAATCTAAGCTGAGGTTATAGCCTGTAGCATCACTGTCTTCATAAAAGCCATTATTGTTTATGGCATTATATGTTACTTGATCAACGGAATAGGCGTCGGCAGAAACCCGTAGGGCATCTTTACTTGTGATATCGTAGTCTAAGCGGAAGCCGCCTTGTAGGTGATCCCAGTCATCGTTTTGTTGTGAGTTTTTTGTCTGTTGACCAGGATTCAAGGTATCATACTTCTGGAGTTGAGCGTAGGCACGTAGGTTCAGTGTTTTTTCTTCGTTTAAACTCTCGCCTATTCTCAAGTAAGCTTGTTGAAAATCCTCGCCGTATTCTAGTTTACTAAAGCCGCCTATCGTATCTTTAGTGTGCTTGCTAGTGATGTTGATGACGCCGTTGACGGCGTTTGAACCCCAGATTGAGGCGCCTGGGCCTCTAATAACTTCGATTCGCTCAATGTCAGAGACAGGGTAATTGGTGAAGTTCCAGTAAGTACCTGAAAAAATAGGTGTATAGACTGTTCGGCCATCAATGAGTATAAGGAGTTTGTTGGAGTAGAGGTTGTCAAAACCTCGAATACTCACTTCCCAGGAATTATTAGTTCTTCGGGAAACTTGAACGCCGGGAACACCTCTTAAGGCTTCAGCTAAATTTTGGGCGCCTTTATTTTTGATTTCTTCTTCGGTAATGACGTAGATGGCAGATGCTGCGGTAAAGGAGCTTTCTTCGTTTTTGGAAATACTGGTGACTTCGATATTCATTAAGTCTTCTAGGCTAAGTTCAGAATCTAATGCATAAGCATTAAGCCAGGTACTTAGAGCTAGTAAGCTTAATATGATTCTAAAGCTCTTCAAAAGTTTTGGACTCCTATGTCTTCAATATTTATAAACTAGTCCCTTGGAGTCCTAATTCTCTAGCGATTTTGGGTGTTTTTCCATGTCTTCATTTAAAATTAACACAAGATCAAGATAATAGTAATTCACGGGGTGTTTTTATGGGAAATAAAAAAGCACTTACGTTTCCGTAAGTGCTTTAGAGAGCCAGCAGTCGGACTCAAACCGACGACCTGCTGATTACAAGTCAGCTGCTCTATCAACTGAGCTATGCTGGCGATGGGTAGATAATAAACCGGAAACATTTTTCTGCCAGTCAGAATAGCCAAAAAATGACGTCATTTAAAATTTATTTAGAATCAACTTAATGGGGGTGTTTTATGGGAAATAAAAAAGCACTTACGTTTCCGTAAGTGCTTTAGAGAGCCAGCAGTCGGACTCAAACCGACGACCTGCTGATTACAAGTCAGCTGCTCTATCAACTGAGCTATGCTGGCGACGGGTAGATAATAAACCGAAAACATTTTTCTGCCAGTTAGATTTAGCGAAAAAATTGAAAATTATCTACTTTTTTTGTTTTTGGCCATAAATGGGGCTCAGGGAGCGATTTTTCAGGGAATTTTGTACATAAACTTTGATTGAGGGTTCTGTTTTCTAGTTCAAAGCGCTCGATGCCGGTGATGATTTTTCTTTCGATGAGTAGGTTGATGACTTGGATTAAATCTGAAATTTTGTGAAAATTCAATCCATTTAGGGTATGAAGGGCTAGGGGACCGTATTCATTTAAGGCATGGAGGCACAGAGAGTGGATTAAGTCTTGGGCTGATGAATCGGTAGTTTGCTGTGGAGCGGCGCTGTTAAAGAAATCTACCCCTCTACAAATGAAGGCCAGAGCCTCGATAGACCATTCGGGATGGTCGTGATTTAAGGTGTTTAAAAAAAGTGAATAATCAGGATCCATTAAGAGATTTTATTTTTAATAAATTCAATAAGTTCTTTTCTGTTTTCTTCACTAGCAGGCTTTTGCATTCTCCAATTTAAATGAAAGCCGTCAGTTCCAACACGAGGGATAATGTGTAGGGCTGCGTGGAGTGAATCCTGTCCTGCGCACTCTCCATGATTGTACTGGATGTTAAAGCCGTCATAGTTTTTAGTCTTTAAAATGGCTACAGCAATTTTGCGTGCTAGGCAGTGTAGTTTAGAGTAGGTTTCATCCTCTAGGAGAGTTAGACTAGTGCAGTGTGCTGATGCAGTGAGGATGATGTGTCCATGATTGATGGGGGTGGGGTGTAAAAAAGCGCAGAAAGTGTCGTCTTGATAGACGATGTCGGCGTGTTCTCGATGTTCTGATATTTTACAGTAAATGCAGTTGTCCATAAAAGGTGGTCCTTAATTTTTAAAGACTATAAATGGAGATAAGAATTTGTCAGTATTGTATGGAGAATAATTTACTGAATTAGAGCAAGATTGCGTCGTGAATTTTTTCTGTTAACTCAGAAAAATTAAAGTTTACCTTTCTAGATATGTGGAAGGTTTTTGAGACGACTGAGGGCTCGAGATCTTCGTCACCAGAAGTGATGAGGATGATAGGGGCTTTTTTGATGTTGTGTGAGCGGAAGGCATATTCGTATGTTTTAAAGAACTCATCATAGTCTTGCAGCTCGTTAATTATACAGGCATGTATTATGCCTATTTCGTCTTCATTTAAAGAGGAAAACTCGTCTTCGCTCGAAATAGTTAAAACTTCATAGCCACAGTTGCTGATCATTCTACTGAAAAACTCGCTCATTTGCGGGTCGCTCTCTATGAGTAAAATTGCAGGAAATGTGGATTTGTATAAGCTCATATAATTTCGTTTAAAGTTAAAACTAAAAGAGTCGGAGCGGCGGGATTCGAACTCGCGACTTCTTGGACCCAAACCAAGCGCGCTACCAGACTGCGCTACGCTCCGATGTAAAAAATTTAGTTCCTGGAAAACTAAACATAAAGCTTATTTCGTGTTAAAGAAATAAAAATGTCGGAGCGGCGGGATTCGAACTCGCGACTTCTTGGACCCAAACCAAGCGCGCTACCAGACTGCGCTACGCTCCGAAACGACGCCAAAGTAATTCTGTACTTGTTTTCTGCAAGTTGATTCTTAATAAAAAATGAAAAAAAGAATGACTCAATTTTAATATAGAAAAAAATGGAAAAATTGAGGCCTTCTAAGGTTCTTTTACATCCTATTTATTACGATAGTTTTGTGCACTTTCACTCGCTAGGTTTAACTGAGTGAAAGTGCGTGTTGAGTTAGAAACTATAAAGGAAATTAATATTCACTGTATAGTCTGTTTCGAGGTTGGGGCCATCAATTTCTTGATAGAAAGGCATTCCAGCTTCAAACTGAACTTTACTTTTGGCGCAAGTTTTCCAAGTAAAGCCACCGAATAGTGATGAGTTTTTGCCGCCGCGTAAATCTGCATCGGCCACTGGATTCATTCCACCCATGGGTTCGAGTTTGTCATCTGTCCCGTGGTAGTCTTCCCATGCATTGAATTCAATACGTGAATTGAGGGCAAAGACGGGGTTTAAGGCATGTGAAGCCCAGATGTTGTAAGTTAGTTTATCGCCTCGACGGTAACCTTCACTATTTTTATCTGTATGGATAGTAGCTTCCAGTTTTGTTCCCCAAGACCAATTTTTGTGAAATTGATTATATACAATAGAGGGGGTGAAATCCCAAGTACCTGAACCAATCTGCATGGGATAGCCTAAACGCATGTCATCGCGCATGGGCGTATTAGACTCTTCGTCAAAGTTAGCAGTAGGAAGGTTGAGTGTTAATCCTAAGAGGACTTGCTCATTGCCGTCGTCATAAGCTCTGTAGATACTTCCAACTTTAATATCACCCAAACCTTCATTGCGAGTCTTGAATTTAGTGTCTGTAGTTGTTCCCATCATAGTCATACGGCGATTGAGATTCATGCTGTAGCGAACCCATGGAACCATGAGAGTTAAAGTCCAGTCGTCATTGAGGCCATACATGACGTCGAGCATATGCATTTGCATTTTCATGTCTCTTGGGAGGACCATGTAGTCCTTGTGTGCTTTACTATTAGAGACTCGATTAGTGCCGTCCCGTAAGCCGTCCATTTCCATGAACATTGAGCGAGTGCCGACCATCCATTCACCTTCTTTGTGGACATGAGCGCCCATGATACCTGCTGGTGCAAAGTGAGCAATGCTGTGTGAGTCATTGCAGGAGCATGATGTATCGTGTGTAGAGTGTTCTGTGTTTTGTGCGAAGAGGCTCAATGAGCCAAGCGTAAGTGTAGCTAATGTTTTTTTCATTATAAATCTTTTTTTATACGTATAGATACAAGCTCACCAAATTCCTTGGAAAGCTCTTGAATATATTTGAAGGTAATTGTCGCGATTAATTATTTCGGGCGACAGGTCTTTTATGGAGTTTTTGATGAAAAACTCCTCTTGTATCTTACGCTATGGGGACCTTGCCTAAACGTATTAGGTTGGGTTTTGATTTTGCTAGTAATTTTGCGGGGCTTTTATGGTAAGCGATCTCTTTATAGAAAGTGTGAATTCTAATGTCAAAATTTAGATGACGGTCAAGTATTTCGTAGAGGCCATTTGTCGCTCCTCCACAGCCTACTTTGTCCAAATTATTTTTTTCTTGTTCGGAGTCGGAGTCGGGCTTTTCTTTTTTACTTGAGCAACAAGATTCTTCTTCGCTGGGGCCACAGGAGCTTGAGTCGCTTGTTGCATCGGTATCATCAATGCCAAAGCAGGCGCAGCCAGGAAGTTCCTGTCCTGCTAGGTCGCAGGCGCAGCCGTGGCCACTACATTTGTAAGGGAGGAAAGGGATTATTAAAGATGAAACGATGGAACTCCTTGCCCCACTCATGTTGAGTAGGTAGAGCAGCATCATAGAGATGCAAAGGACTTTAATAAAAAGTTGCGGGAATCTCATTGTAAATTTTTTTGTTAGTATTTAGGGAGGATAATGCCCTTGGATACAAAATCTACAAGCTTAACTAAACCAATTGGTGATTTCCTTAGGAGCTAATTTTTCCGTGCAGAATTGGTTGACGTGTGCGTCTTTGTCTTCATATCCTAAAGAAAGTCCAAAAAGAGGACTGAGTTCTTGTGGCATTTTAATGTGTTTGTTGACAATGTCAGGGAAAGAAGAGAGCGAAGCTTGGGGACAAGATGCGAGGCCTTGTTGTTCTAAGCTATGCATGAGTCGCTCTAGGAAAATGCCCATGTCAATCAAACAGTGCTGGGGGAGTGAGAGGTCGTAGTAAAAAAAGATCACTGTTGAGGCACCAAAAAAACGGTAGTTTTCGCACCAGTGTTCCATGCGAGCGACCTTGTCGTGGCGTTCAATTCCTTTGTGTTGGAATAGGGAGTAACCACATTGACGAGCGCGATCCATATAGAGGTCAGGGATGGGGTTTTCTTTGCTTTCACCTAATTCGGCAGCAGGTTTTTGCCCGGAATAAACTGCCTCGATGAGTTCTTTTGAGAGAGTTTGTAGTATAGATCCTTGGCAAATGGCGATTCGCCAAGGTTGCATGTTTTTTGAAGATGCTGCATGCCGCGCATAGTCAATGGCTTTCTCTATTTGCTCTTTGGAGACAAGTCGATCAGTGAATGCGCGGACAGAGTGTCTCATTTAGAATTTGAGGAAACCAGCAATTTTATCAAACATGTCATGGGATTCGAGTGACTTGGCCGCAATTTCGAATTCACCTTTGTCGAAGTACATTCCACCACATGAGTTGCAGATGTCAATTTTGACTGTTTCCATTTCTTGTTCTTCCATTTGGCTGCCACATTTTGGGCAACGCATCCAGTGAATTTCTTTTTCATGTTCATGTTGTTGAGCAGCTCTTTGTTGATCTCTTTCAGAGCGACGTTCTGCTTCTTTTTTCTGGATGTAGGCATCCTCGTTGCTGTAGCCTTGTTTGGAGAGAAAGTTATCAGACATTTGTTAAATCCTTTATGTTAGTATTGAAGTTGTCTTACACCCTGTTAAAATATACACTATTAAATAGATTTAAAGTAATAGATTTTAATAAAGTAAGCATAAATATATGGACGAAAGTAACTCCCGATCTCATACAGAAGAAATCCCTGAATTTGTAGGGCCATACAAGATAGAAGGGCCTTTAGGGGTTGGAGGAATGGGTCGAGTCTATTCAGCCAGGCATAAAGTACTTAATATTCCTGTCGCTATTAAAGTTTTTTTTCGCGATGTCAATGAAAAACCTGCATCTGCGAAGCGTTTTATCCAAGAGGCGCGTTTGGCGGCCTCAATTGAGCATATTAACCTAGTTCGAGTTATGGAGTGTGGCAACGACCAAGATGATCACCCCTATTACGTTATGGAAAAAATGAGCTCGAGTATATTGCTTGAGATGAAAAAAAATGGGAATTATTCTGAACGAGAAGCCATTGATATTGGTGAGTCAGTTGCTCGAGGTATGAGTGTCGCTCATCATCACAGTATTATTCATAGAGACCTTAAGCCAGATAATATTATGGTTTCAGTAGATGGCCTTTATAAGGTAGGTGACTTGGGCTTAGCGAAATTACAAGATATTGAGAATACTTCACCTGGGCTCACAATGACAAAAACGGGCTTGGGAACACCGCACTTCATGTCTCCGGAGCAAGCTTTGGACGCAGCTCATGCAGATGCTCGAGCGGATATTTTTTCTTTGGGCGCCAGTTTATATTTCATGGTGACAGGTAAGAAACCCTTTGAAGATGAAGGGGTTCAAGCCATTATCAACGAAAATTATGAAAAGGGTGGGCCCGATCCTGGTGGTCTTAATTCAGATTTGAGCGCAGGCTTTTGTCAATTAGTGAAGAAATGCATGGCTTATAAACCTGAAGAGCGTTATCAGACAATGGAAAATGTTCATCAGGAGCTTATTGATTTGCGACACCGTTTTCACGATTCAGTTAAGCCTATTCATTTTGATACCTGCTTTGATTTAGCAGGGACAAAAAAAGAAGAGATCGAGCGCTTAATGGAGCAACACGCTAAAGCTGCTTCTGACAAACCTAAAAAAGAGCCAGTCAATAAGCTTTATATCGTTATTATTGTGGCCTTATTAATTCTTTTATTATTTTTACTCAAGTATATCGCACTTTAGAGCGCTGTCAGGCGCGAGCTTACTAAGAACTTCACCAGACAAATAAAGTGATCCTGTGATTAATACGGGGCCAGATATTTGCTTTAGGGTTTCCTCCCAACTTGAAGATGACTCACATGAGCAAGATAAAACTGTATTTGCGCTTATCGCTAAGTCTTGGGCTTTGATAGCGCGCGGGATTTTTATTGGGACCGCAATGAACTTGGTGCAGATTGGTACGAGTTTTTCAAGAGTAGGTATAATTTCTTTATCTTCCATCATGCCACAAATGACAGTGAATTTTTTATTTGGAAAACACGAGCTGAGTTTCTCCATGGCAGCTGGATTATGAGCGCCATCAACGTAGATGTCGTTGGGGAGCTTTTGGATGCGGCCTGGCCAGTGAGCGTATTGTAGCCCGCGAGCGGCAATTTGAGCGGATTCAAGTAAACCTTGATCTTCTAAGACTTCGAGAGCTTTGATTGCGAGAGATGAGTTGGAGACTTGATGTTCTCCGAGAAGGCGAAGCTTGTAATTGATTTCCTGTTTTCCTTGATACAAGATGTCGTCATCCACTTGTGCGCTGGTGAAGTCACTATCAATGAAATATTGAGTTGAGTTATTTGCGCTTTCTGCAAAAAGTTTTCTGAGTTCAGGTTTGCGTTCTCCGCAAATCAAAGGGACTTGATCTTTGATAATGCCGGCTTTTTCTTTGGCGACTTCTTCTAGAGTGTCTCCTAAGTAAGATCCGTGATCCATGGCGATGTTAGTAATGATTGTCAGTAGAGGGTTGGCAATATTGGTGGCGTCGAGTCTACCGCCCATACCTGTCTCCCAAATGACAACTTCACACTTTTCTTCTTTAAAAATAAGCAGTGCGGCGGCAGTGAGGACTTCAAAGTAAGTCGGTTTTACTCCAGTGCGTTCCACGAGTTCGTCTTCAATGGCAATAATTTTTTGCATGGCATCGAGGTAAATTGACTCATTGATCGGTGAGCCATTAATTCTCCATCGTTCTAGAAAGTTGACGAGAAATGGGGAAGAATAGAAGCCCGTTTTTAAGCCAGCATATTTACAGGCCGTTGCGATCATCGCACAAGTGGAGCCTTTGCCATTGGTTCCCGCGACATGAACGAACTTAAGTGAAGAGGCTGGATCCCCTAGAAGTTGGTTAAGTTGGATCATATTTTCTAAGCCTAGTTTAATACCAAAGACGAGAAGTGAGTCGAGGTATTTTTCGGCGTCAGAAAATGTTATTTTTGTACTCATTTACTCTCAAAGGTTTTGATCATTCGCAATGCAGCGTAGGCCGCGCCAAATCCATTGTCAATATTGACGACGCTGAGGCCTGAAGCACAGGAGCTCAGCATAGCCATCATGGTTGTGACTCCTTCCATATTAGCGCCATAGCCAACGCTTGTGGGGATGGCAATAATTGGTGCAGTGGTAAGTCCGCCTATGACACTGGGCAGTGCACCTTCCATTCCGGCGGCAATAATGATGCAGTCAGCTTGGGAGATTTCTTCTCTGTAAGTTAGGAGACGGTGTAGGCCGGCGACGCCTAAGTCTTGTATAAGATTGGTATTGAGACCAAAAGCTTTGGCGCAGTAATGAGCTTCCTTAACGACTGATTCATCGCTTGTTCCAGCACTGATGATGAGAAGTTTAGAGTTGAATTTTTGCTCAAATTCTCCAATGAAAGTCACTTGGGAAATAGGGCAGTAAAAGGCATCGGGGTAATGCTTCAGTAGCAGTTTTGATTTCTCTGAGTCAACACGACTAATGAGGACAGAGGGCTTGATTTTGAGGATTTCTTGTGCTGCATAAAGAATTCTTTGGCCGCTTTTGTGAAGGCCATAGATGACCTCTTGGTAGCCACATCTTTCTTCTCGGTGATGATCGATGAAGGTGGCGGGATCAGCATTGATAAAGGAGCGTTCTAGCTCGAGAAGGATCTTATCTTCGCTAATCCCTTTGTCTTTGAGCTGATTCAGTAAGCTTTCGAGTGACTTTTTCTGATTCATGCGTTTTAACCTATGGTTTAGAATTTTATTTTATCGCAAAAAGTAATTCCTAGAGTATTATATGCGAAGTTAAAATGACTAAATCTATGAAATTAAGAGGTCCTAAATGTTTACAAGTTTAAGAATCGTATTGATGATTCTCTTTTTAAGTAATTTAGCAGTTTATGCGCAAACTCAAAGGGATTTGGATCTCAATCCAATTGATGGTGGCAAAGCTGCTGACCCAATTCTCGATGAAGAGTTGAAAAAAGATGAACGTGAAAAAGTTCAGAAACAGCGTTTGGAAAAGTTAGAAAATGCAGCTCAAGCAGGGAGTAAATCCGCTATTCTTGAGTTGGGTAATAATTACTTTTACGGTCGCTTAGGCCTTGAGAAAGATACATCTATGGCGGCTCAGTGGTGGCGTCGTGGTGCAGATAAGAATCATCGTCAATGTATGTATAACTTGGCCAACCTTTATATAAGGGGTGACGGCGTTGAAAAAAGTGAAGACGAAGCGTTGAAATATTATACGAAGGCTGCGGACTTTGGTTTATCACAAGCAAATATTAATGCGGCCTTACTTCTAGACAGACGAGAAGAATACGAAAAAGCTATTCGTTACTTTCAAGAGGCCTCATTAATTAAAGATTACCGTGCGATCAGCCGTCTAGCTGAATACTATGAAAGAGGTTTAGGCGGACCAAAGCGCGTACTAGATGCTATCAACCTCTACCGTGAAAGCGCTCAAAAAGGCAATGCAGAAGCTCAGTTGAAGATGGCTGAATTTTCTAATAATCGCGAATATCCATCAGTTTATGATCCTAAAGAAGCTTTGAAATGGTTGATGTTGTCAGCAGATAATGGCAATCCTGTATCAGAAGCGCGTGTTGCGTATTGCTATCAAAATGGTATTGGCGTGCGTAAGGATAACGAAATCGCCGTGAACTGGTTCCTGCGCGCTGCCAATAAAAATTATCCGCCAGCACAAGTAGCACTTGGGAATTGTTATTCAGTGGGTTCAGGTGTGTCTTCTGATTTAGAGATAGCTTATTCTTGGTATGAGAAAGCGGCTCGATTGGGTAATCCAAGTGGCTTGTATAATGCAGGTGTTTGCCATTTAAGAGGTATCGGTACCAAAGTCAATGTTGAGCGTGGTCTCGATTATTACCAGAGATCAGCTGAACAAGGCTACGCCCAAGCACTTTACGTATTGGGGTACATGTACGAGGTCGGCGAAGATGTCAAACAAGATATTAGTAAAGCAATTATTAATTATCAGAAAGCTGCGGTGCAAAACCACTCAGGTGCACTTTATGAACTCGGACGTATTTACCTCGATGGGAAGTTTATGAAAGTGAATCGTGACCAAGCGGAACTCATGTTGAAGAAATCTGCAGAGATGGGCAATCGAGAAGCTTTTGTGCTTTATCAGAAAAACTTTATGAAAAAATAGAGATCCCTTTTAATCCCATAAACATAAGTTTAAGTGTGTGACACACTTGGTGGATCATCAAGCTTGTCAATTCTTGATTAGTTGATAGTTTACGGGGATTTTTAACATTCTCAAGAAATACATAATAAACAAATAAGGTAAACAAAAAATGGCTAAAGTCTTTGATTTCGTAAAACCTGGTGTTGCTACTGGTGACGACTTAAATAAAATTTTCGAAGTATGTAAAGAGCAAAAAGCAGCTCTTCCTGCAGTAAACTGCGTTGGTACTGAGTCTGTAAATGGTGTACTCGAAGCAGCTGCAAAAGTTGGTTCCCCTGTAATCATTCAGTTCTCTAACGGTGGCGGTACTTTCTACGCTGGTAAAGGTCTTAAACTCGAAGGTCAACAAGCTCAAGTTATCGGTACTGTTGCTGGTGCTAAGCACGTTCACGAAGTAGCAGAAGCTTACGGCGTACCTGTTATTCTTCACACTGACCACGCAGCAAAGAAACTTCTTCCTTGGATCGACGGTCTCCTCGACGCATCTGAAAAGCATTTTGCTGAAACTGGTAAGCCTCTCTTTTCTTCGCACATGATTGACCTTTCTGAAGAGTCTCTTGAAGAAAACCTTTCAATCTGTGAAAAATACCACGCACGTATGTCTAAAATGGGTATGACTCTCGAGATCGAACTCGGTTGTACTGGTGGTGAAGAAGATGGTGTTGATAACACTGATATGGATGAGTCTAAGCTTTATACTCAGCCTTCAGAAGTAGCAGAAGCTTACGAGCGTCTCATGAAAATCAGCCCTAACTTCACAATCGCTGCATCTTTCGGTAACGTACACGGTGTTTATAAGCCAGGTAACGTAAAGCTTACTCCTACAATCCTCCGCGATTCACAGGCTTACATTAAAGAAAAATTCAATACTGAATCTGATAACCCAGTTAACTTCGTATTCCACGGTGGTTCAGGTTCTAGCCCTGAAGAAATTTCAGAGTCAATCTCTTACGGTGTTATCAAAATGAACATCGATACAGATACTCAGTGGGCAACTTGGGAAGGCGTAATGAACTTCTACAAAGAAAAAGAAGCCTACCTCCAAGGTCAAATCGGTAACCCTGATGGTGACGACAAGCCTAACAAAAAGTTCTACGATCCTCGCGTATGGTTACGTAAAGGTCAAGAAACTTTCGTAGCTCGTGTAGAGCAGGCTTTCGGTGACCTTAACGGTAAAGGCCTTAACTAATTTAGTTAAGCGCTTTTAAGCCCCACGCTCATTGAGTGTGGGGCTTTTTTGTTTCAATTAAAGTTAAGTTCGCTATTATTTAGTTTGGAGCCTAATGAATAAGATTTATTTATATTCGCTTTCAAAGAGTTGGTCTTTTATCGCCTTAGTGAGTTCCTCGCAAGTCCATTGATCAGTAAAACATTTTTCGCTGTAAAAAACTCTGTGTAGGTCGTCGTCTAAAGCACTGATGAGCAAGAAGTGTTCAAGCTTAAGTTGTTCGCTTAAGCGAGAAACGATTTGGATGTCGGGGAAAGTTTCAGCAAAACGAACATAATCCAAAGTGTTGTCAGGTGTCACTTTTCCCTTAGTGATTTCTTCTAGGTGCTTCATTAATTCCTTGAAGGCTTCTGGTGCTTTAGGTGAACCTTGGATAAAGCCAAGGACTTTGCGAACTTTTTCACCAGTGAACCAAGCCACTTCGACTGATTGGCTATCTGTTTCTTCGTTGTTTACCATAGAGCTGATATCTTCGTAAAGTTGCTCAAGTAATTCAGCCATAGATATTTCACTATTTTCAGATTTCGATTCTTCGCTTTGTGGTTCTTCGAGTCCGCTGAGATTGAAAAGATCTGGGTCCATAATGTGTCCTTGTTATTTTGGGCTGAAAATATGGCAATTTTTTTGACTTACAAGTTCGATATAAAGGGTGGTCAAAGCTTTTATTATTTAAGTCAGAGCTTGCGGAAATCGCAAAAAGGTTTTAAGTGGTGGTGAATTATATAAGGTAGAAATAATGGCAAAAATTAAAGCAAAAATCCGCTTAGATAAAATGATTGCAAAATGCACGGATCTAACGCGATCCGAGGCCACGAGAGCACTGAAGAACGGATTCGTAAAAGTTAACGATATCCCTCAGAAAGTAGGTAAAAGTACAATTGATTTAGCGAATGATGTGGTGACTTTTGATGGCGAAGTTTTAGAATATCGTGAAACGATCTATTTTATGCTAAACAAGCCCAAAGGTTATGTATGTGCGGCTAAAGATGAACGCTTAAAAACAGTATTAGATTTGTTACCCCCTGCCTTAGCGAGTCGCGAACCATTTTCTTGTGGTCGCTTAGATATAGATACAACTGGCTTAGTAATTTTAACGGATGATGGGACTTGGGCTCATGGAATTACGTCCCCAAAAAGAAAATGTGAAAAATCCTATTTAGTTGGTAGTGTTTCTGAATTAAGTGATGAGGATATGAGAAATCTAGAGCAGGGTGTCTACCTAGATGGTGATGATAAAATCACGGCGCCAGCAAAAATTGAAAAAATTGACGAGAAAACCTATAGGCTCAAAATTACTGAAGGACGCTATCATCAGGTGAAGCGGATGTTTGAAGCTGTCGATAATATGGTAAAAAGTCTTCACCGTGAGCAGATAGGTGGGCTATCGTTGGACGATGATTTAGATGAGGGTAATTGGCGCGATTTGACTGCAGAGGAAGTGAAGTTATTTAACTAATCTTATTTTGCGGGGATATCAATATCGACTTCTTCCTCTTCGGTCTGAAATGGTCGTGCTTGCTGTGAGGAAAAGTTCTTAAAAGTTTGAGTCGATTGTTGTGAGGTGGTAAAGCGTGCTTTACTGGTTCGCATCACATTGATGAACTTCCTCTTGGTGATTAAGAGGTAGATGATCAGTGGAACAATGATAATTAAAAATGCGACGGCTCCAAGAATAAGAGCGACAATGGCCAGTAAACTTAGAGCAATAAAGCGCCAAAGGCGCATTAAAAATAAAATGAGACTGGCGAAAAAACCTTGGCCAGATCCAGAGATTTGTTGCATTCCTTAGAAAGTATCCGTAATCGCTTTAGTTAATTTATTGTCTAGGGGTTTAGTTCTAGGGCTAAATCTTTGTATTATTTTACCCTCTTTATTAACTAAGAACTTATCAAAATTCCATTTGATTTTGCCGCCATGTTTGGGGTCAGAAACTAAAAATTTATATATGGGTGCAATGTCATCGCCTTTGACGGAGATCTTCGCCATCATAGGAAAATCAACATTATATTTTGTTGAGCAGAAAGTTTTGATGTCTTCGTTAGTTCCCGGTTCTTGGCCCATGAAGTTGTTAGCGGGGAAGCCAATAATGACAAAGTCTTTGTCTTTATAATTTTCGTAGAGTTTCTGTAGGTCAGTGTATTGCTTCGTTAAACCACATTTACTTGCGACATTGACGACTAGGACTGTTTTGCCTTTAAGTGTTTCAAGTTTGAACTCTTTACCATCAATGTCTTTAACAATAAATTCGTGAAGTGATTTTTCTTTCACGTCATACTGAGGATTAGAGCAAGCGGTAAAAATCATTGTAAACAAGCTAAGTATCTTTTTCATCACATTTCCTTTTTTATTGATTCAGCATAAGATATGCCGTTTTTTCAAGAGCGCAATTTTAGGTAGAAAAACTAATGCTTTCTACCTAATTAAACCAAGTTTATGCGAGCTTGCCATTGAGGGTTTTAGTGGTGCGAAGTTCATTTCCTTCTGCATAGAGAGCTTCGCCATCAGTAACGGCGAGACCATCTTTTACTCTTAGGCTCACTTCTTTGAATTCATCAATAGTGATCTCTGCTTTATCTTGCAATTGATCATCTTTGCGAATAACGCAAGTGCCAGGTGCAATATTGCCAGCATCGAGAACTTCAAGTTTTTTCTTTTTAGCCACAGATAAAACCATTCCTTCAGATGCCACTCCACGCAATTCAGCAGGTGCTAAATTACTTACCACGACAACATGCTTATCAATGAGGCTGTCTTTCTCAATTTGCTTTGCTAAGCCAGAACATATAGTTCGGGGCTTATCTTCACCAAGATCAACTTGAAGTACATAGAGATGGTCGGCTTCAGGGTGGATTTCGAGTGATGTGATTTTGCCGACGCGCAAATCAAGTTTTTCAAAAGCATCAGTTTCACCAGAAAATTTACTGCGTAATTTTTCGACTCGACTCGTGTCCAATTTAGGAAAAAGAATACTTGGCTTTGTGACTTCTTGGTCTACTAAACTGGAGAAGTCACCCAATTGATTCCATTTTAAATCTTTTAGACCAATGAAACTTTGAATTTTATTGGCGGTGTTAGGCATAGCTGGAGAAAGAAGTATAGAAATATCTCGAACTAAATGAACGAGGATATTGATGGCACTGCGAACTTCTTCGTCTTTGCCTTCTTTAATTTTTACCCAAGGTTCTTCATCTTGGAAGAACTTGTTCCCTAGTTTACCAAGAATGAGAGTAAGACGAATAGCTTCGCGGAAAGAACAGGCTTCGTATGCTTGAGTAATTTCTTTGATTAGTTCTTGAGCTTTGTTCTTGAACTCTGTTTGCGTTTCTGTAGCTTCGCAGAGCTCAATGGGACCAGAGAAGTTTTTGTTAGCATAAACGAGTGAACGGTTGACTAAGTTGCCGATGTTATCTAGGAATTCATTATTGACTTTATCGAAAAACTCTTGCCAAGTAAAAGCTGAGTCTTGTTTTTCAGGACGAATGGCGAGTAGGTAGAAGCGCCAGAGGTCAACGTCAATCCCAGATTCAATAACATCGGAGCCAAATACACCAATGTTTCTCGACTTAGAAAATTTAGTATCTTCGTAATTGAGGTACTCTGTTGAGGCTAGGTGATGGCACATGGTCCATTTGTCGCCCGACGCAATTTGAGTCGCAGGGAAAATAACGGAGTGAAAAGGGATGTTATCCTTTGCCATGAATTGAAAGAGTTGAGTGTTGTCGGGGTCATGCCACCAGTATTTCCAAGTATCAGGGAAAGCACCTCGTGTAATTGAAACGTAGCCAATTGGAGCATCGAACCAGACGTAGAAAACTTTGTCAGTAAACCCTTCGTAAGGAACTGGAACACCCCATTTTAAGTCGCGAGTAATTGCACGTGATTCAAGCCCGCGCTTCATCCATGAACGTGTGGTGGTGTCTGCGTTGTTGGGCCAATGACCCGCTTCTATAGAATGGTTTTGCCAAGCTTCCAAATCAGAGCTTAATTCAGGGAGTTTGAGGTGAAGGTGTTTTGTCTTCCTTAGAACGGGGGTGCTTTTGTCAACACTGCACTTAGGGTCAATGAGTTCGGTAGGGGTCAGTAATGCCCCACAACCATCGCATTGGTCACCCCTGGCATCGTCGTAACCGCACTTGGGGCATGTACCGTTGATAAGGCGATCTGCGAGAAACTTATTCATACTCTCGCTGTAGAACTGTTCGTTCTCAACTACCTTAAAATGATCTTCCTTGGCAACTTGTTCGAAGATTTCTTGTACAGTCTGTGTGTGGATATCAGTCGAAGTACGACCAAAAGCATCAAAGCATATATTGAAATGGTCATAGATTTTCTTATGAATGACGTGGTACTTATCACAAATTTCTCTGGGGCTTAAGCCTTCTTGAGCAGCTTTAGTCTCTGTGGCAGTGCCGTATTCATCGGTTCCACATATATATAAAGTTTCGTAATCACATGAACGGGAGAAGCGTGCAAAGCAGTCGGCAGAGAGGACGCAGCCGATGAGGTTGCCGAGATGAGGTTCGTTATTGACGTAGGGGAGGGCTGAGGTAATTAAGCGTTTTTTACTCATGGTTTGGTTCTTTTTGAGTCAACATAAACAAAGAAAGCTGGTCATAAAGACCAGCTTGAAAGGGGTAAATCAACGTTTCGCTTAGCGAATGCGATTTTCTTTTCTGATGCGCTTAGCGAGGCTTTTGCCTTCACGTCTTTTGATTTCGCTGGGTTTTTCGTAGCAGCGACGGTTACGCAATTCACGAAGTACGCCTTCGCGGTCCAATTTCTTTTTAAGACGTCTAAGAGCCTTGTCGATTGGCTCGCCTTTTTTTGCACTAACTTCTGATGGCATGTATTTTCCTTAAAGTTTATGTATTTATTACTTAATATTAAAATGTTTATATAAAAAATTGTAGCTTTACTGGCTTTTAAAGGTCGGTACTATAACCTTGTGTATGCTAGCGTCAAGTAGATCCAGTGATAATTAATACTTAAGTCTATTAATTAGCAATAAGTAAGGATGGATAATGTAGGACTATTTGATGGCGCTGCGGTATTTGTTGTCAACGTAGACTTTGCCTTTGTCTATTTTGATAATTCTCGAGCCTTCAATACTACCGAATCTAATTTTGTTAATGCTTAACTCATCCTGATCGATAATGATTTCATTGTCACCAATGCGCCAAATAAATTTATTATCATTGTCTTCAACGCGGTAGCTATTATAAATGGTCTTTGGTTTAAAAGTTAAAACGACGAAGTAGCTTCCCATTTTTCGAGTGCTGTAATCAGGATTGTTTTCATATTCAGTATAGAAAAGGTCTTTGTTGCTAGGCTGAAATAGAGCACAACTTGCGAGGAAGAAAATTGAGAGTATTAAGAGTATGGATCTCATTGAAAGTTAGCCTTGGTTTAGATTAATTAGTTAATCCACTATAGGCTGTGATTTTGAGCAGATCAAGATTTATATTTAGTGGAAATTTCCATTGGAATGAGAAATGTTGTATATTGTATCAAAACTTAATATTGGAGTTTAGTTATGATGCATATAGATAACATAATCACAGGCGTATTCTCTGAACATCATTTTAGTATGGCAGTGAGAGAGTCGCAAAAGTTAGCCAATGTATTTAAAGCCAAAGTTCGTCCAGTACATGTTATTGAAACTTTGGGTTTGAATCCTTTTTACCCTCGAGAAACAGAAGAATCTCGTCTTGAAGCACTGAATAAATTTAAAGCTGATGTTGATCACCTTTATAATAAACATGGAGCCAATCACATTGAGGAGCCTGTTGTTCAGATCGGACGAATCCATAATGAGTTGGTGAATGTTGCCAATGATTATGATAATCCACTTATTGTCGTGGGGAGACATACTGAAGGTGTGATGCATAAGTTTTTGACAACTGAAGCAGAACGAATCATTGCCCATTCTAATACGCCTGTATGGGTTCACCCACATAGAAGTATTAGCCGCTTACCTCAAACAATTGTTTGTGCATTGGATTTTTCAGATAACTGTAAAAGAGCTGCTGAAGTGGCGGTGATGGTCGCACGAACTTGTGCAGCACAGCTTTATTTTGTGCATGTTATACCAGAAAGTGCGGGTTATGTGGAACTTGAGGGACAATTAAATGTCTATTATCCGCAAGAAGATGTGGAACGAGATGAAGTGAAACTGAAAGTGACTAAAGTTATGTCAGAAATGGTCGCATCTTTAGATCTAGAAGGCTTGTGCTACGCTGAGAAGATTTTGTCTGGTGGCGCAGCTGATGGTGTTAAACGCATGTGTGATGAAGTTGATGCCGAACTTTTGGTTATGGGAAGTTCCTCTCATTCTAATATAGAACGTATTTTTATGGGGAGTACTATGCGTTGGCTTTTAAACTCAGTGAGAGAAGATATTTTAGTAGTGCCTTGATGCTAATAAAAAGCCGACGTTTTCTAGCGGCGGCTTTTTTGGTTATTGCATTTTTATGGCAGTGTGAGTTTCTATTGGAAAGGAAAAATTAAATTCACTTTCATTCACGATTTTACCGCCACTAGCTTTAATCATTAGTTCTAAGTTGCTGACTTGGCTTAGATCTGTACCAGCATTAAGGATGAGTTCTGCTCCAACTAGTTTGAATTTGTTTGAGTCTTTACCTAATAATTCGAATTTGGTATCAAAGTTGAAGTTAAGGGCACTGATATTAAGCTCTGCAACTTTAAGGTCTTCTTCAACGATTCCCGCAGGGATACTAGAGCTATTTGAATTGAGCCCTAAAAGAGGAGCGTTCCAATATTCAACATTATCAATTAAACCTTTAAAGTTGGCGGTGCCAACTATGCTTGCCCCAATACTAAGTTTTGATTTTGCCGGTTTATAGCTTGTGTAAGTATCGACTTTTATTTCGCCGTTTTGCCAAATTTGTAAGTGACCATTACCTGGGTTTTGTGGATCTTGAGATTGGGCATTATAGGATACGAGAAATTGTTCCCATTGATTTTCGACAACTTCTGTAATTTGGTGTTTGTTCCAAGTCATGCCTCCGCCTTTCGTCCAGAGTTCCCAGTTGCCGCGAGGGCTTAGGTATAAAGCGAAGCCATCTTTTTCACGTGCATAAAACACAGCACGGTATTTTCCGTCTTTTTTGATGTCTGATTTTGCATGCGCAAGGAAACTAAAGGATTCGCTATTGAAGTCCTCGTGTGGAGTCACAAGAAGCATCGTGTCTTCTGTGCCATTAAATTGTGCAGCGTATTTAGTTTTTTCGTCAAAGCCTTTTTTGCCAAACTTAGCAGCTTCACCAATCATCTTGAGTGGATGTTGACCTGAACTGTAATCATCAAGTTTACGTTTGCTACTATCAAACTTCCAGCTTGCAACTGGGCTTGCAAGAACTTGAATGCTCAAACTCGCAATGAGTAAAGTAATTAGATAGAATTTCATTATTCGTCTCATGTTTGTGATTTGTTATATAAAATGTTATTCGTATATAAATACGAAGCTCAAAAAGTAATCTTTCTCGATAGATCAAGAAATGTTAAATTTTTTTTAATAAATCAAATATTTCTCATAAAATCATCTCTCCTTCTTTCCATTTCCTCTTTAAACCTTTTCTACAGCTAAGTATATCTATGATCTATTATTGATCAAAAAGAGTTTTGTAAGAAAAAAGTAAAAAGATAGTTAAGAATCTGAAGTGTATAAGCAGACAGAGAGCGAACTTACGATTTTTGATGAAAAAAACGTAAGAGATTTAGCTCTAGGGATGATGAGGCTTACTAGTCAAACAATGAGCATGCAGTCGCCGTAACTAAAGAAGCGCATTTTTTCTTCAATCGCCTGTTCGTAGGCTTTTAGGACTTCCTCTCTTGGGAAAAAAGTCGATATGAGCATGAGTAGTGTTGATTTTGGTAAGTGGAAATTAGTTAAAAGGCAGTCAGTGACCTGTGGTTGTTTGGGCGGGTAGAGAAAAATCTGAGTTTTTCCTTGGCCTGAGCTGATAAAGTTTTTTGGATCTGCACAAGTCTCAAGAGTTCTTACTGAAGTGGTACCGATAGCAATAATGCGTCCACCATTCTTTTTCGCTTGGCGGATTTTTTCAGCTGTGACAGAGTTTAACTCGTAAAATTCACTGTGCATCTGGTGCTCAGATAAATCTTCACATGACACAGGCTGAAATGTTCCAATGCCAGTATGTAGTGTAACATCGGCAAAATCAGCTCCGTTTTTTGCGCATTCCGCAAAAACTTCATCAGTGAAGTGAAGTCCAGCGGTAGGAGCTGCGACTGCTCCTGGTTGATCTGCGAATACAGTTTGATAACGCTTACGATCTTCGGCGTCGTCCTCTCTATTCATATAGGGTGGTAGAGGAATATGGCCAAACTGGTCGAGAATATGAAGTACGTCAGGATTGGAGAATTGGATTAGATAGGTGCCATCTGCGAGTTTTTCTGTGACAGTAAAGTATTCAGTTGCCGAGTTTTCTATGAGCACTTCAGTTCCAGCACGTAAACGACGACCTGGCTTAAGCATAGCTTGCCATAGACCTGTTTTGCGCTCTTCGCAAAGTAGAGCTTGAACTTTTCCGCCAGAGTCTTTTTTGGTGCCGAAGAGACGAGCTGGAATAACTTTGGTGTTATTGCGAACGATAAGGTCGCCTGGCTTTAAAAAACTGGGAAAGTTTTCAAAGGGAACAATTTCTCTTGACGATTTTTGTCTATCAATGACCATCATTCGAGATTGTTGGCGTTGCGCAGGAGGGCGCTGAGCAATGAGTTCCTCTGGTAAATTGAAGTTGTAGTCGCTGAGCTGGGTACTCATAATCTAATCAGTTCCAAACCATTCATTTTTGAATTTCTTCTCATAAATCTCAATGAGTTCTGGAACTGGAGTTTCTTCTAGGCTTTGAGTATCAATTAAACGCGTATTTTTGAGGCAGTCGATTATTGCGTCATTTGCATTGTAGCGGCGTTCTTGATCTTCGAGAAGCCTAGGGTTTCCGTTTGTCGCGGGTTTTCCTGGTGCGAAAGTTGTGCATGAGTCGGAGCACTGAATGTTGGAAACGTCAAAAGTTCCGGCTTTTTCAGCAATAGCAATGACTTCATTTTTATCCATACATACCAGGGGGCGCAAGACAAGGGTGTTGGTCGCTCGGTTGATGGTGTCCATATTGGCGAGTGTTTGAGAGGCCACTTGCCCAACAGCTTCGCCAGTTAAAAGAGCTTTTGTTTTTAGGTGTTCTGCGACAACGGTTGATACACGCATCATGATTCTACGGTAGAGAATGGTGCGGAAACGTTCAGAGCAATCGTCGCGAATCATTTTCTGTGACTCTGCCATGTTACATGCGTAGAATTTGGCTGGATGATCTTGGAACTTATCTAAGATTGTTTGAAGCTTAGCTACTTTATCAATGAGTTCGGGCTGAGTATAAGGGAAACTTTCAAAGGTGATTGAGTTGACATGACTTCCTCTTTGCATGGCTTTGAAGGCCGCAACAGGTGAGTCAATCCCTCCAGAGAGCAGGCATAAAACAGGGGCACTTGAACCAACGGGGAGTCCTCCGAGGCCTTTGTGATCTTGGAAGTGAACAAAAGCAATGTCAGGACGAATTTCAACGCCTACAGTTAGGTGAGCTTTTTTTAGATTGACTTTGAGGTCATCATGATTTGGGAGTATTTTTTCAGCTATTTCCATTTCCATTTCTTTTGAAGTGTAGGGGAATTTTTTCCAACTTCTTCTACAGCGAACGCGAAAAGTATAGTCCTGGAGGGGGAGTAGTTGGTTCTTACCAATTTGGTAAGCTGTCTCAAAGTGTTTAGCTATGAGCTCCAAGATGGTATCTGCGTCAGGGTCAGTAATGATGCCAGGCGCGTACGATTCTAAACCAAAGGTTCTATCGAGAGCTTCGCTAGCTATTTTTATTTCTTTAGGGGAGAAAAAGCTGTTATCTCTTTTTTTGAGGGCAAAGCGTCCTTGGTCACGGTAGTAATTAAACTCACTTCTATTAGTGAGTTGGCGAGAGATGTTGTTGAGTAATTTTTGTTCAAATTGCCAACGATTTTTGCCTTTTGTACCTATTTCATTGTAACGAAGTAGAAAGCAGTTTACGGGAATGTTTGACATAGGATTAATCCTTAGAGGTTCATTAAATTCGCGAAATATAGTCGCATCTATTTAAAAGAACAGTGGGGATTTTAAGTCTATGTAATAACTAAGAGGCGGCAGGGCTTTTTTCATTTTCGAGCGCTAATTCAGGTGGAGGTTCTGAGGACTCTTTGTTGGAAAAAAAGCTTTTGTATATCCTTGGTGAAAGGTACTTGATAATGGAAGCTGCGGGGACACCAAAGATCGCTCCACCAATACCTGCAGTAATACCACCAAGAAGAACAACAATGATGGTTTCAAGTAGAGTGAGTCCGAGAGAAGCTCCTACGAGTTTCGGGTAAAGGAAAAAACCTTCCAGCAAGGTGACAATTAAGAAGTAAACCAAGGCTAAGCCTAGGTAAAAGGCTGGGTCAGTTATGCCATTGAATAGACAAATGACAAAAGTAAGCGCAATAGCGATAATGGGTCCTAGGAATGGTAGCAGAACCTGTAAGCTAGAGATGATGGCGAGAGGGATAGCGTAGGGGACACCCATGATACTGAAGATGATCAAAAATATCGGGAGTTCAACAAGAATGATAAACATACAACCGCGAACCCAGCGTTGCATTTTGTCGATCACTACATCTAAGATAGAGATAGCTTCTTGTTTGGTCTCTTGGTTAAGTGTTGGTGTCCACGTACTATTAAAGATGCCGTCAATTATGTATTGCCCTGTTGATTGGCCTCCTGAAACGAGTTGGAATAAGGCCATTTTCTTAAGGAAAAAGATAAAAAAGAACAGGCCCATAAAGATATCTAAGACAATGTTAATGAAGGTCCCTGCCATAACTTGGAGGGTGCCTAAAAGCCCGCCAGAAGCTTTCGTTAATTTTGCGGCAATTGTATTGAGGTTATCCTTGTCTTCAAGTGCTAGGGCTAATTGTGTAGTGAAAGCGGATAGGACTGGGAACTCTTTAAGTTTTTGTTCTAATTCCTTAACCTCTTGGCGGATCCAATTGACATAAGTTTCAGAGGCTTTCGGAGCCTCGTTTTCAATAGTGCTAGGGTCACTTGGTTCATTATTCTCTTCTATGACCGAGTCAGTCTTTGGTGAGTCCTCAGCAATTTTAGGGTCGTTGGGCTCTGCTAGTTTTTCGTCTGCGACTTTGGGACTATTAGTGTTTTCTTGAATTTGATGATGCTCAAAACGTTCTTGCTTGATATCCACAATTTTTTTCTGTGTATCGCGAAGAAAGCTATAACTAGCTGTGGTGAATAGGCTAATCACAAAAATGAAACCTAAGAAGACAGTGGCAATGGTTAGATTGCAGGCGATGTTCATTTTTTTATTTGCACGTTTTTCAAGAACTTTGTTGTCATCAAGGCTTCTGCGCTGAGGTTTAAGCTCCATAATGCGTTGAACGGCCTTATTGGTCATGAACTTTTTTAGGTAAAATTGCTGAAGTGGCAAGAAGAAGTAGGCAAGTGCCACGCCAATTAGAACTGACTTTAAGTAGATAGCAGTAATGATAAAGAGGATGGAAACTAGGAGGATGGCTAGAAGGCCTGCTAGAGAAAGTGCGCGTTTTTTCTTTTTGTCTTCAGACTCAAAAACTTCTTCTTCAATATGTTTATGCTTAGATTTTGAGACTTTGAGGTGCTGAGCAAGTTTTTTAATGAAAGATTTTTCTTCCGTGGGGTAAACCCCTTCGGAATAAGCGATTTTGATAAAAGACTTGAGTAAGTTAAGTCTGTCCTCGCTAGAAAAAAGTAAAAGTGGTTTACAGGTTTCGTTCCAGTCAAGGTCGTGCTCACGAGTGATTTCTTGTGAGAATTTTTGCAATGCGGCTTCACCAAAACTTTCGTGCAAATAGCTTCGCACAAGTTTAATTTGACTGAGGCGACTGCGTTTTGATTGCTTCATTAGCTCAGCAGCTAAAATAATTACTGAATTAATCGCATCAGTATGTTCCTGGTCGCCAACGGAGTGAAAAGCCAAGGAGTCAAAACTAGCTTCTATGGCGTGGGCGAGTGGCGATGTGAACTTATTGAGTAAATCTGGTTTGTTTTTCATGATCTCAGTTGCAGTGTGAGTCCCTCGCGGGCCCAGATGACCTGCATGGCTGGGGTTAATGATTCGTATTGATTCATGTACTTATGTGACAAATCTTCCAAAATACTATCAGTATGCATGGGATCATGGTGATATATGATAAGATTTTTCACTCCAGCTTGATGAGCAATTTTGTGAATGAGGCTTAATGAAGTGTGACCCCATCCAACTTTGTCGAGGTATTCTTCGTCAGTGTATTGTCCATCGGCAATGAGGTAGTCGACTTCAGAGATGAATTTTAAATAACGTTCACCCATTTTATCTTTTGGAGAGCCATCGCGGTGAAACTGCAAGTCTAGCTCGTTGTCTGTAGCGTAAACTAAAGTGCGCCCTCCGTCTAAGCTCGCTTTGAAAGCTGTGGATCCACCGGGGTGGTTTTGGTCTGTAGACGAGACTTTTACGCCACTAATGTCTAGCGCTTGGAGATCTACATGTACGTTGAGTTCTGAACTCAATTGAGACATTGGGACAGGGAAGTAGACTGAGTTCATTTGGCCAGAAAGTGTTTTTTCTAGCATGTCATCTTTCTTTTCAGAGCCATAAATGTTGAGCTTAAATCGAGAGTCGTATGCAGGTTGAAAGAAGGGTAGCCCTTGTATGTGGTCCCAGTGAGTGTGACTAAGAAAGATATTAAGTTCAATCACATTGCCGTCATAGCTTTTTTCGACTAATTCCATAAGCTCAATACCGAGTCCACGGATTCCTGTTCCTGCATCGAAAATGAAATAAGATTCGTCATGCTTTAAGCACACACATGAGGTGTTTCCACCATATCGTTCAGTTGATCTGCCAGGCGTGGCAATCGAGCCTCTGCTTCCCCAAAAAGTTATTAGTGCATTCTTCATTAGTTAAGAAATGAGCTCTTCACGTTCGTAGTAAAAGAGGTGAGTGTCTCCGATTTCAATGACATCATTGGGATGTAAAACACATTTGGCAATACTAATGCCATTAACGTATGTGCCATTAGTAGATTCTAAATCTTCTATAGAGTAAGTTTCATTTGAAAAAGAGATTTTTGAATGGTGGCGGGAAATGTTTGGGAAAGCGAGTTGGATGGAATTGTCCTTGGTTCGTCCAATGATCGTATCTCCTTCTTTGAGTTTGTAAGTTTGGACTTGTTCGTCAAGTCTTTTGATATCAAGAAAAGCTACGCGATGCTTCTTTATGCCCTTCATGACACTAGATCGAGATATCGCTAAAGTCCTTACGTCGCCTTCTTGGTGATTTGAACCACTCATGTTTATCCCATAATTAAATATCAAACTCTCACTTCTAACTATACACAGGCAGTATTTTAAAATCAATGATATAGCTTGGGGCATATGATAAAATATTGTGAAATATTACTTGCGCACTTATGTGAGAGGCCGGTAGGCGTTGTGAAACGAGTTTTTCCTTTTATCTTTTTGTACATTAGAAAAATGCCTAGCCAATGAGACAAGATCACTTTTTGATTTAACTTGAAGGCAATAATTTAGTATAACTAAGGAAATACGATTTAGTGGATAAAGAACAAAACGTTGAACGCTTGAGTTTTGGTGATCGCGAAGTGATCCTCATTGGTACAGCACATGTATCAAAAACGAGTGCGGAACAAGTGACGCGTGTGATTGAGGAAGAACAACCTGATGCAGTTTGTGTCGAATTATGTGAATCACGCTATCAGAAAATCAAAGATCCAGATTCATGGAAAAATATGGATTTGGTGAAAATCCTTAAAGAAGGCAAGTTGATGTTGTTTATCATTAATTTGATTTTGGCTTCACATCAAAAGAAGATTGCTGAAAAAATGGGGATTAATCCAGGGCAAGAAATGCTGAATGCAATTTCGTCTGCAGAGGAAAATGAGATGAGTTTAGAACTCATTGATCGCGATGTGAAGACGACTTTAAACCGCACCTGGGGACTGATGTCGTTGAGCAATAAAATAAAATTGCTCGCTTCCATGTTGGGGACGATGACTATAGTCGCTTGGTTACTGTCCTTCATTTTATTCATTGTTCATCAATCTAGCCAAATATTTGAGGGCCATGATAAAATTATAAACATCGTCATTGTGGCTTTATTTTTAGTGCCTTTCTTTTTGCCCGAGGGAAATAATAAAGAGGAAGAAGTGACAGAAGAGAGTCTAGAGAAGTTGAAAGAGCAGGATATGCTTGAGAATCTTCTACAGGAAATGGGGGATAACTTGCCCGATGTAAAAAAGCGTTTGATTGATGAACGCGATTTATACATGGTGAAAAAGCTTCAGCAATGTGAATCAAAAAAAATGGTAGCTGTTGTGGGTGCAGGGCATGTTCCAGGTATGTTACGTCACTGGAATGATGAAATCGACTTAGCTGCTTTGGAGGAGTTGCCTCAGCCCGGGATATTATCGAAGTGCTTTAAATACGGTTTCCCTGCAGTTTTAGTGCTTGTGGGAGTGGCCGGCATGTTCTTTTTAGATTTTGATAAAATTAAAGACTTAATCATTTCGTACATTATCATTACTGGTGGTGGAGCAGCTATTGGAGCTGTAGTGGTTTTGAGCCATCCGTGGTCAATATTTCTCGCTTTTATTTCTGCACCTATTACCATTCTTCACCCGGCTTTAGGCGTGGGCATGATAACGGGTGTAAGTGAGGCTGTAAAAAGAAAGCCGACGGCAGGGGATTTTGAAACTTTATTAGATGATTTCGGTTCAGTAAAAGGCTGGATAAAAAATCGTGTAACTCGTGTACTTTTGACTTCAGTGGCGAGCTCGATTGGGGCGATTTTAGGCTTGTTATATTTCTGCCACAAGCACAATGTAACAGGTTTTTTTAAATCGTAGATTCTTTGTTGCAAATGGCGATAAAATTATCGTAAGCATTCGCTAGTTCTGTCCTGATAGGGTCGGCGATTTTCTTTAAACGGTGCTGTTCACTAATGTACTTCTCTCGCCCTTGACTTGTGTCCACAGCGATGGGCTCCATCTTGAATTCACTCATGTCGTATGGAGAGGCTTGCATGTCCAAATATCTACATTGGATAGCTAGCTCAAAGCAGCGTAAAAGTAGGTCTCCAGTCATAAAAGGGTAGAGTTTATAGGCCCATTTATAGAGGTCCATGTTTGCATGGAGGCATCCACTTTGTTCGTATTCTTCCTGATTCTCTCTGCTTAAAGGGTGTTGGATGAGTGGGCTGGCATCATCTGTAAAAAAACGATAGGCATCAAAGTGGGTGCATTGACAAGGGGTGCTTTCAACAAAGTTATCAAGAGTTTTTGTTGACACTCGTAAAGGAAGTTGCTCGTGTCTTTTGGAGTCTGATTTGTAAATCATAGACCATTCGTGAACGCCATAGCAGTTGAAAACCGGAATTCTTTCACTTGTCTGCTTGAGTAGCTGACTGATCCATTTAAAGTTTTTAAGTCGTTGCTTTGGATAGCGCTCTGGGTTGAGTTGACAATGCTTTTTGGATTGTGAGTAATGGCCAAAAAGAAGTGATCCATCATGCTCACCTTCTAATGTTATATCCGGGCCAGGACTCCATAGCCGTAGGCGATTGATTTTTAAATTGTAGTATGAAAAGAGAAAATCTAAAGTGGGGTGTTTCTTGCCAGATGCGCTATATTGTCGCCACTCAGTTGTAAGGTGGTCTACTTTTTCTTGATGTGCTTTGGCGTGTTGCCGCCATGTCGATTCATTTATTAGCAATATTTTCATTCCGATTTCTAATAAGAGTGCGCGCTATTTTTGCACATTCATTTGCTTTAATACTGTAACTTCCTGAGGGAGTTGCATAAGCTAAAGAGATGCCCACAAATTCCCCATTGATAAGGCATATGGGGCCGCCGTGTTGGTTGTGTGCCAGCGGTATGTCGTGTTGAAAAACCATCCTTTTAGGTAAGGTGTTGTATTCTTTAGCTTTTTGGGGTTTGTAGGCGGTTTTGAAGATTTTGCCTTTGCGAATAATGTCGACTTGGATTTTTTCATTAATTCTTAGTGAACGTAATTTTTCAAGAGTGTCACGACCGCTGAACATGAGGTCGCCATTAATGGAGTTGATGATATCTCCAGGTTTTAGGCCCGCCTCTTCTTCAGGTGAATTGGGTTCGACATATAAGATTTTTGGACGAGCCTCAAGGGTGAATCGTAAGCTGTGATAAAAATTACTTTGTATGGCCTCGTAAGGCGCTAAAGAAACAATGCCAAAAGATATCGCACGAGACGAATTAACTGCAGTGAGGAATTTCCCAGTATTAATTTTAGAGCTTCCATATGTTAGAGGAGTGAGTTTGAAAGGAGCGCGTAGTACAGTTAGGTGACTTTTTCTGTCAGTGCCGATCAATTCAACTGGGAAGAGGCTTCCTTTTGAGTCTTTAATTAAAATGCCTTCTTCAAATTTATCTAATGATGTTATGAGAAATCCTCCTTCAGTAAAGGCGCAGGCCAACGCAATTTGTTTATCTTTTAAATGAAGACTAAAGACGGATTTTTGAGTCGGTAAAGTTTTTTTACTTAATATGGGTAGGAAGTTTTCGTCTACCAAAGGAGGTGTGGCCACAGCAAAGCAATTCACTGTAAAAGCCATCAAGAGTAATAAACGTTTAAGCATCAGGCTCTCGCTGGACGGTATTGTTTTCTTAATTCACCTTGGTAAGGACTGGCTTTAATCTTGATAGAGCCAGTGCCAAATATTTCGTTCATTTGATTGATGAAATTCCAGGTGGGAAGGAAGTTTTTGTTTTTGGAGGGTTCCAGCCAAATGTCTTTTTCGTCGGCAGTTAAAACACGAATATAAAGGCGGTGAGTAGATCGAATTTCTTTGAAGAATTGAAGTAATTTTCTTTTTTGATCCTCTTGAAGGAGCGTGTTTTGATTGAAGGTCGCAAATTCAGCCTGAGTTAGAAGCTTTTCTAATTGGAGACGGTTGGAGTTTTGCAGGAAGGTATCCCTAAGATATTTTTCAAATTTTGGGATGAGATCTTTCTGGCTTTTATGAACCATGCGTAAAGCTGTTTGAGTTAAGAGCCTTTGCTCATAATCATTGACGATTCCGATATTTTTAGAACAGAGTTCTTTAAATTGGCTTTCTTTTTCTTGGTCGAGTTTACTCTCGTCTAAAATAATTAAAGTTTGTTCAGTGTGTGCGGATACAGATTCGTGAATGGGGATGGCGTTACGAACAATTAATTGAGTTCGTGGTTCTCGAGAAAATTCAGCTTCTATGAGAATGGTTGAATTGTCTTTAAGGGCCTCGCTATTTTGATCATAATCCCAACAGATACATTCTATGCCATCACTCAAATCTTCGGCATTAAATGAAGCAAAGGTTTTTCCTTTTTTTGTTTTTCTCAAATTGAGGTTGCTGATCATTACACCAAGTCTTGCGACGGCACGATCTTCACTTTGTTTTTTTAAGCCAGTAATTGAGTTTGAGCTAAATTTTTTGATGAGTTGTTTATGTTCTCCAACAGGGTGACCAGTCGCATAAAAACCAAGTAAGGTTTTTTCCATGTCAAGCTTATAGCGCAGATCCCATTCGGGCATGGAGTCATCGGGAGAGATTGTGTTGACTTCTTCCACTTCTGCGAAGAGGCTCATTTGTCCCATGGCTAAATCGTTGGCCTTGGAACTTGAGTGTTCAAGAGCGCGATCAATGAATTGAGTGAGGGCAGAGCGCTTATTTCCAAATTCATCCATGCCACCTGAAGCAATGATGCCTTCAAGAACTTTGCGGCTTACATTGGTATGGCCGACGCGTTCACAAAGGTTCATAAAGCTTTCATACTCGCCTTCCTTTCTAATTCTTACAATAGTTTCGGATGCCGAGGTGCCGACACCTTTAATAGCGCCCAGCGCAAAACGAATGGCGCCATTTTCTACAGAAAAGGTAACTTTACTTTTATTGATGTTCGGAGGAAGAACTTTGAGTCCTAGGTTACGACATTCTTCGAGGAAGAAAGTGACTTTATCTGCATTGCCAAGTTCGGAAGTCATTACAGCTGCCATGAATTCGGCTGGATAGTGTGCTTTAAGGTAAGCTGTTTGGTAGGCGACCCAAGCGTAACAAGTTGAGTGCGATTTATTGAAGGCGTAGGATGCAAATGCTTCCCATTTTTCCCATGTTTCTTCAAGTTTTTTTCTATCGTGGCCGTTTCCTTCACCTTGGTCTAAAAATTTAGGTTTAAGCTGAGCAAGTAAATCCATCTTCTTTTTACCCATGGCTTTACGCAGTGTGTCGGCTTCGCCTTTAGTGAAGTTGCCAAGTTTCTGGGATAGAAGCATTACCTGTTCCTGATAAACAGTAATACCATAAGTTTCTTGAAGATATTCATCCATGCCTTCGCAGTCATAAGTGATTTCTTCGCGGCCGTGTTTCCGTTCAATAAAGGAAGGGATGTAGGCGATCGGGCCCGGGCGATAAAGAGCGTTCATCGCGATGAGGTCAGGGAAAACTGTAGGTTGCAGTTCTTTCATGTATTTTTGCATACCAGCAGATTCGTATTGGAATACAGCAGTTGTTTTACCTTCTTGGAACAGCTTATAGGTTCTTCTGTCATCAATTGGAATGGCTTCGATGTCGATCTCGATGTCGTGATTCTCTTTGATGAGACCTAGGGTGTCTTTGATCAAGGTCAGAGTTCTCAAGCCTAAAAAGTCCATTTTGAGGAGGCCTAAATCTTCGCAAGGACCTGCAGAAAACTGTGTAACAACTTCACCATTAGCACCAGAGATCAGCGGGATGAGGTTGGTGAGTTCCTGGTCACCAATGATGACACCACAGGCGTGGATACCCATATTTCGATTGAGGCCTTCAAGAGGCATGGCGTTATCGATAATTTGTTTAACCCATTCTTCGCTATCGTTAAGCGCAATGAGCTCTTCGCTTTTGATTTTTGGATCAAACAAAGCTTTATGTAGAGTGATCTTGAGGTCTTCGGGAATCAGCTTTGTTATTTGATCGGCACGAGTATGCTCGTAGCCAAGTGCACGAGTCACGTCTTTGATAACCGCTTTCGCTTTCATGGTACCATAGGTGCCGATCTGAGCTACTTTTTCACTGCCATATTTCTTCCTTACGTAATCAATAACTTCGGGTCTGCGACGTTCGCAAAAGTCAATATCGAAATCCGGAGGAGAGATACGTTCAGGGTTTAGGAAACGTTCGAAAAGAAGGTTGTATTTGATGGGGTCAATATTGGTGATCCCAGTTAAGTAAGCGACAATGGAGCCTGCGCCCGACCCGCGGCCAGGTCCGACAGGGATATCGTTTGTTTTGGACCAATTAATAAAGTCCCAGACAACCAAAAAGTAGGAGTCGTATCCCGATTTATGAATCACCCCTAGCTCAAAGTCAGTTCTTTCAACGATTTCTTTCTCGCGTTGATCTTTAGGGTTTTTGTGATCGAGTCCATAGCGTTCTTTGAGGCCACCAACACAAATTTCTAACAAGAATTGTTGCTGAGTACGATCGTCTGACATGGGGTAGACAGGGTAGTGCTCGCTGGTGTCGAATGCTACATCGCATTGATTGGCAATTTTTCTGGTGTTTTCGAGAGCTTCGGGCACGTCAGAGAATAATCCCTCCATTTCTTCTGGCAGATGGAGGTAGTAGTTTTTTTCAGGAAATCGCAATTTCTGAGGGTCATGGACTGTTTTTTCACCTACGCAACATACGATATCGTGGGGGATTGCCATTTTTGCTTCTGGATAATAAACTGTTTGAGAGGCAACTAATCCGATCTCATTGTCTTTAGCAAGCTGAAGAACGAGCGGGTATTTTTCGTCGTCGCCTTCACGCTTGTGTTTTTGTATTTCAAGATAAAAATTTTCTTTGCCAAAAATATCGACATAGAAATTGAGCGCATTTGTGGGGTCAATATTTTTGCTAAGATCAGACGCGATATCACTATCATGAAATGGGGCAATAGCAATGATGCCTTCTGAGTACTGGCGTAAAAAAGAGCGATCAATGCGGGGTTTTATATGAAAGCTTTCTAGATGTGATTGAGCGTTGATCTTACACAAATTTTGATAGCCGACATTATTCTTGGCCAATAAAATCAATCCGTTAAAAGAGCTCATGTTACTAGGGTTTTGAGTTCTAGAATTGTTAAGGTAAGTATAACAGCCAAGAATGGGTTTGATGTTCGCTTTTTTCAAGCCATTAGTAAAGGCAATGGAGCCACACATGTTGGCAAAGTCAGTTAATGCAGCTGCTTCGAAGCCTCCTTCCTCAAGTCTTTTGATAAGGGCTGGCATGGTGCAGGCAGACTGCAACATACTGAAATCTGTATGTATATGTAAGGGTACGTAGGGTGCTTTGCTCATGACTAAAACTTATAAATCCTGGTTCGACTTGATGAATTAAATAAGTTATGATTTTGCTAAATATTTACCAATCCATCCGCACAGGAATCTCAGCTTTATTGAGGTCTTCTTTGATGCTAGAGCAAGTGTGGGTGCCATAGTGTACCATACTGGCAACTAATGCGGCTTCAGCATGAGTTTGTGACAATACGTCAACAAGGTGTGAGGACTCTCCTGCGCCACCACTAGCAATAACGGGGATTTGTACGCCGCTCGATATGAGTTGTGTGAGCTCAAGGTCATAGCCAGATTTCATGCCGTCAGCATCAATTGAGTTAAGGCAGATTTCCCCTGCTCCACGTTGTTCAGCTTCTTGAGCCCATGCTAAGGCATCTTTTTCAGTTTCAGTTCTTCCACCGTGGATGACAACTTGATAGCCACTAGGGAAAGCGTCGCTTTTTTCTACCTTTTGGGCATCCATGCCTAAGACAATGCACTGTTTCCCGAAGAGCACAGCTCCTTGGTTGATGATTTGCGGATCTCGCACAGCAAGGGAGTTGACGCTGACTTTTTCCGCTCCTGCCAAAAGCACATCACGCATGTCTTCAACATTGCGAATTCCGCCTCCTACAGAGAAAGGGATGAAAACGTTTTTTGCAACATCTCTCACCATATCTAGGTCGATTGGGCGTTTTTCAGCAGAGGCTGTGATGTCGTAGAATACGAGTTCATCAACGCCGTCGTTAACATATTGACAGGCCATGTCTACAGGATCGCCGATGTCGACGTTGCCTTTAAATTTGATGCCTTTAGTTACTTTTTTATTACGTACATCGAGGCAGACTATGAGGCGTTTATTAAGCATTGTATGTTCCATCCCATGTTGAGAAGTTTTCGAGTAACTGAAGGCCGTGACGTCCACTTTTTTCGGGGTGAAATTGAGTGGCCACTAGATTGTCTTTAGTTATAGCGCATGTGAAGTCGATTGAGCCGTAATTTGTGGTGGCCATTTCCATGCTCTCGTCGTCGGGACATGGGTAGTAGGAGTGTACGAAATAGAAGTTAGCGGCGTCTTCGATATCTTCAAAGATGGGGTGTTTTTTTGTGAAATTGACTTGGTTCCATCCCATGTGAGGGACTGATTTTTTTTCGTCTTCGGGGAATTCGAAATGAATGACTTTCCCGGGTATGAGCCCTAAGCATTCAGTGCCCTGATCTTCTTCGGAGTAATCGAAGATGATTTGCGTTCCTAGACAAATGCCTAAAAAAGGTTTTCCTGAATCAATGAACTGTTTTATAGATTGTTCGAGGCCTTTTTCTTTGAGGACTTTGACGGCCGATGCAGCTGCGCCAACGCCAGGAAAAATAACTCTGTCGGCGCTAAGAATCTCATCGGGTTCAGAGCTGATTTTCCATGGGATATCAATGCTCTCAAGAGCGAGGCAGACTGAGCGTAAATTGCCTGCGCCATAGTCGATAACTGTGATCATAATTTGTTCCTTAGAATTTTTTTGTAATATGTGCCCACGTGAAAATATGTCATTAGCAATTGCTTGATTATTGAGCTAAAAGAGTGTTTGGGTAGCTTTTTAGGGCAATTTGTTTGCTTTAGCCTTGTTTTTTTTTCTTAAAGTATTGACGCGGTGTATATTTTTTGTCTAAACTAAGTTAGTGTTAACAATCAAAATGAAGGTGTTGTCTCTGTGGATTGGCAGAGAAAGGAATTATGGTAGGATTGTCTAAAACTTTGCGAGCAATATTTCTCGTGCTTATACTACATAGTCTATGTAGTTGGGGACAGGGCTTGGAACCGCGAAAAGAAAGTGAAGTTAAGGCAGCGTACCTATTTACCTTTTTAAAGTACCTAGATTGTGAGGGGAAAGCTAGCGATCCGATTATTATAGCAGTGGTTGGCAAAGAAGCCTTTTCGGGTGAGCTAAATAAATATGCAGGTCGAGAAATTAAGGGCCGCAAAGTTCAGGTCGTTTATTTAGATCATAGCTCTGATGAAGTAAAAAAACCCATAAAATGCCACTTGTTATATATTGATGATAGTGCCCTTCTTTTTCAAAAGGAACTGATAAAATTATACCAGCCTTTTAAACCGCTTACAATTGCAGATAATGAATGGTTCTTAGAATCAGGTGGTATGATTAATCTTGTAGAAGTATCTCGCAAGATACGGTGGGAAGTTAATCATAAAGTTATCAAAGATACTGAGATTGCCATTTCTTCTAAAGTTTTACGCTTAGCCGTAAACAAGGAGAAAAAGTGATGTTTAACAAGAGTTTACAAGCACGCTTTTTTATCGTTATTACTCTAATCGTGTTTTTGGCGACGGTTGTCTCGGTTGCATTAGTTACTTTGAATGGCTATGAGTATCGTAAGAGTAGTCTAGAGACTCAGGCTTATGTTTTGGCGGGTATTATGGGGGAAAATGCAAGTGCAGCTATTGAGTTTGGTAATCATTCTGATGCCACGACGATTTTAAATTCACTAGAAGAGGTGCCATCTATCGACTCTATTGCTATCTATGTTGATGGAGAGAAGTTCGCGCACTATGCATCCACGGTGAAGATGATCCCAGAATTTAAAATATTAGATTTGAAGGGTAAGTTTAATTATTTAAATAATAAACTTTATGTTCAAAGAGATATTATATATGATGGTGAGGTCCTTGGTAGAATTCTTCTAGTTGATAATCTTGCGAGCCTAACAGTTCCTTTTTATAAGAGCCTCAACTTTGTAATCTCTGTACTTGTGATTGTTTTATTGCTTTCCAGCTTTTTAAGCTTCTCGATATTGAAAAAGTTGATTTCTCCACTCGTTCATTTATCAGATACGGCTCGAAAAATATCTCAATACCACACATATAATATAAGGGCTGAGTATAAAGGTAAGGATGAAATTGGTGATTTGACTTATTCATTTAATGAGATGTTAACGGAAATCCAGGCTCGTGAGGATACGATTAATCGTGAAAGGCATAATGCTGAACAGCGAGCTGTAGAGGCAGAAGAAGCCAATAAAAGGGCTAAAGTCGAGTTCGATCAAAGATTAGTTGCGGAGTCCGCAAATAAAATGAAGAGTGAGTTCTTGGCCAATGTGAGTCACGAAATTAGAACTCCAATGAATGCAATTTTAGGTTTTAGTGAACTTTTAGAAAAAGAGGACATAGATAAAAAATCTATGGAGTATGTAGAGGCAATTAATAGTAGTGGGCGCTCCTTACTGCATTTGATTAACGATATTTTAGACTTGTCAAAAGTTGAAGCGGGTAAGCTAGAGCTCATTTATACAAAAGTTGACTTGAGGTCTTTGGTAAATGAATTTGCTTCAGTGTTCTCTCGTGAGTTTGCTAAAAAGAACTTAGACTTTCTTGTTGAAGTTGATCAAGTGGTTCCTGATTTAGTCTCTTTAGATGAAGTGCGAATTCGTCAAATACTTTTTAACCTTATTGGCAATGCAGTGAAGTTTACTGAAGAAGGTTATGTGAAAGTCGCAATTAAAGCAGATCTAAAAAGGAATGGGGTAGTTGATTTGGATTTTGTGGTATCTGACACAGGTGTGGGGATAGGTGAGGAAGCCAACAGAAGGATTTTTGGTGCTTTCAATCAAGCGTCTGCGGAGATTAGCAAGGAGTATGGTGGTACTGGTCTGGGCTTAAGTATTTGTAAAGAGCTTTCACAGTTAATGGGTGGTTCAATTAATTTAGTTTCTGCTAAAGGTGAAGGCTCTGAATTTACCGTTAGCTTGAAAAATGTTAAAGTGGAATTGTGTACTACACGTATGAAAATTGACTTGCCTGTAGAAAACAAATATAAGTTTGAAAATGCAAAAGTATTGATAGTTGATGATACTCTGTTAAATCGAATTCTCTTGAAAGAATTTTTAAAAGAGTTCCCGTTTGAGTTGGAAGAGGCCGAGAATGGTCAGGTGGCCTTAGATACCTTAGAGGAATTTGATGCTGATCTAATTCTAATGGATATGAAGATGCCTGTGATGGATGGTCGCCAAGCGACAGAGAAAATCAAATCTAATCCAAAGTTAAAAGATAAGCCTGTAATTGCTGTCACGGCTTCGGCGATGAAGGCCAGTGAAGATGAGTTGAGTAAGCTTTGTGATGGCTTCTTAAGAAAGCCCTTCAAGATGGAGGATCTTCTAGTTCTTCTACAAAAATACCTGAAGCATTCATGAATAAACAAATCCCCTTAGTATTGGTGAATATTTTGTCGGATTTAGTTTTTAATTTTCTCGAAAATCCATAAAACCTCCGTGTTTTGTAAGATACCTGTACTATTTTTTCAGAATCCGGCAGTTTTTGTGTGTGTCATAGGGGGATTTACTTCAAAATGATTGCGTTTTTTTTGATTTTGCTCATTGGAGTGCTTTAGTACGGTCAAAATTAAATATAAATGTGGAGTATCCATTGAAAATTAAGAAGTTCAAAAAGCTTTTAGTAGCCAATAGAAGTGAGATCGCGATTCGCGTTTTTCGAGCAGCAACAGAATTGGGAATACGCACGGTAGCCATTTATTCACATGAAGACCGTTTCGCCTTACATAGATTTAAGGCTGACGAAGCTTACCAAGTTGGGACGCCAGGAGAGCCGGTAAAAGCGTACTTGGATATTAAGGGCATCATTGCTCTCGCAATTGAGAAAGAAGTTGATGCGATTCACCCAGGTTATGGTTTTTTATCAGAGAATGCGGAATTCGCAAAAGCTTGTAAAGAAGCAGGTATTGCTTTTATTGGCCCAGCAGTAAGCCTCCTTGAAGGTCTCGGCGATAAAATGGAAGCTAAGAAAGTAGCGAAGAAAGCTCAAGTGCCAATTCTTAGTGGTGGACTTGAACCTCTCAGAGATATTGCAGCTGCGCGTGCAGTGGCGGATGATCTGGGTTTTCCTGTTATTGTTAAAGCAGCTCACGGTGGTGGTGGTCGCGGTATGCGCGTGGTCAATAGTGCCCATGAATTACAACAAAAATTAGAAGAAGCTCAGCGTGAATCTTTAACAGCATTTGGTTCTGATGAATGTTTTATCGAGAAATTCATTGTTAAAGCGAAACATATTGAAGTTCAAATTCTTGGTGACTTACACGGTAACCTAGTTCATTTGTATGATCGAGACTGTTCGCTTCAGCGCCGTCACCAAAAAATCATCGAAGTGGCACCTTCTGTGGGGCTTCCTGAAAAACTAAGAGAAGATATTTGTCAGTCTGCCGTTAGTATCTGTAAATCGGTTGATTATCAGAATGCAGGTACAGTCGAATTCTTACTCGATACTGAGACAAACAAGTTCTTCTTTATTGAGATTAATCCACGTATTCAAGTTGAACACACTGTTACAGAAACAGTCACGGGTTTAGATATAGTAAAGCGCCAAATTTTAGTCGCTCAAGGTCACCCACTAGATTCTACTGAAATTGGTATTACTGAACAAAGTGATGTTAAAGTGCATGCTTATGCTTTCCAATGCCGTATTACTACGGAAGATCCAGCTAATAACTTCATTCCAGATTATGGTAAAATTGAACACTACCGTTCTTCAGGTGGTATGGGTATCCGTTTGGATGCGGGTACAGCTTTCTCTGGTGCCTTAGTGACTCCTTATTATGACTCGATGCTGGTAAAGGTGACTTCTGCAGGTTCCTCTTTCGAAGATGCTGTCCAGCGCATGAATCGTGCTTTGCAGGAATTTCGTATTCGTGGTGTAAAAACTAATATTCCTTTTGTAACCAACTTAGTGAATGAGCCTGACTTTCTAGAGGGTAAATGCACAACTCGTTTCATTGATGAAAAACCACAGTTATTCCACTTTCCTAAAAAGCGTGACCGCGCAACTAAACTCCTAAGATTCTTAGGTGAGGTTTCAGTTAATGGTAATCCACTGTTAAAAGGTAAAGATGAGCCGAAAGAGGTCGTTCGTCGAATTGCTCCCGTGCCTGCAATGGATCTTTCTAAAGAGCGCCCGGAAGGGTCACGTGACCGTCTATTGAAGTTAGGTCCTGAGGCTTTTACACAAGAAATTTTAAAAGAGAAAAAACTTCTCGTTACAGATACAACCATGCGCGATGCTCACCAATCGCTTTTCGCGACTCGTATGAGAACACACGACATGCTCAATGTGGCTGAGCGTTACTCTCGCGAACATAGCGATTTATTCTCTATGGAAATGTGGGGTGGGGCGACTTTCGATACATCAATGCGTTTCCTTAAAGAATCTCCTTGGGATCGTTTACGCAAATTGCGTAAAGCTTGTCCAAATATCTTATTTCAGATGCTTTTCCGCGGATCAAATGGCGTAGGTTATACGAACTATCCAGATAACGTTGTACGCGAATTCATTCAGCGTTGCGCTGCAGAAGGTATGGATGTATTCCGAATTTTCGACTCACTTAACTGGGTTGAGAATATGAAAGTTGCGATTGAAGAGACTCTAAAAACAGGCGCAATTTGTGAAGCTACAGTTTGTTACACGGGTGATATTTTAGACACGAAGCGCACTAAGTATACTCTCGAATACTATGTGAAAATGGCTAAAGAGCTCGAGTCTTTAGGTGCGCATATGATTGCTCTTAAAGATATGGCAGGTTTGTTAAAGCCTTACGCTGCATCTGAATTGATTTCAGCTTTAAAAGCCGAAGTCAACATTCCAATTCACTTACACACACACGATACAAGTTCAGGTCAGCTCGCGACTTTAGTTAAAGCCGCTGAAGCAGGTGTTGATATTGTTGACTGTGCCTTCGGTCCTCTTTCTGGTTTGACTTCGCAGGCGAACTTAAATACTCTTGTAGAAATGATGCGTTATACTGAGCGCGAAACGGGTATGGAATACGAAGCACTCGAGCGTACAGGTGAATACTGGGGCGTCGTTCGTCAATACTACTCAGCTTTTGAAACCTCGCAGCGTTATGGCGCGGCAGATGTTTACCGTCACGAAATGCCAGGTGGTCAATACACGAACTTATTCCAACAAGCATCTAGCCTCGGCTTAGCAGAGCGTTGGTTCGAAGTTTGTGATCGCTACCGTCAAGTGAATGAAACTTTTGGTGATATCGTAAAAGTAACACCTTCCTCAAAAGTAGTCGGCGATATGGCTTTGATGCTTGTGGCTAACAATTTACAGGCAAGTGATCTTATTCAAGGTGGTAAAGACGTTGCTTTCCCGCAGTCAGTTGTCGATATGATGCAGGGCTGGTTAGGTCAGCCTGAAGGTGGCTTCCCAGATGATATACGCAACAAAGTCTTGAAAGACAAAGATTACTTCACGGATCGTCCTGGTCTTCACAAAGATCCAATGGATTTAACTGTTGTTCGTGCCGAAGTCGAGAAAAAATTAGAGCGTAAAATTACTGATGCTGAATTGATGGCTTATGTAATGTACCCTGATGTTTTTGTTGATTTTGCGAATCACAAGCGTATTTATGGCGAAGTGATGAATATCCCAACGCCAGTTTACCTCTATGGTTTACCAATGCACGAAGAAGTTCAGATCGAACTTGATGAAGGTAAAACTCTCTTTATCAAACTTGTGGCTATTGGTGGTGAAAACCAAGATGGCGAAGTTACTGTATACTTTGAGCTTAATGGTCAGCCGCGTTCAATCAATATAATGACAGAAAGTGCTGCAGCTAATTCTACGGCTCGTCGTCAAGCTGAGCTTGGCAATGAGGATCACGTTGGTGCTCCAATGCCGGGTTTAGTAGTGAACGTTCACGTTAAAGAAGGTGATGAGATTCTCAAGAATACGCCTATCGCAGTTATGGAAGCTATGAAGATGGAAACGACTATCATGTCCGAGCGCGATGGTGTGGTTGGCGAAGTCTTGGTAGTTGCTGGAGACAATGTGAAAGCTAAAGACTTACTTATGGTTTATAAGTAATTTTTTCCTTTCAATTAAATTGAGGAGTTTCTGCTCCTTGATAAAGAAAGCCTAGTGATATTTCACTAGGTTTTTTTGTTAAGCTTATGGACTAAAAAAGCCTTCACTTGTGTTAGTGAAGGCTTTTTGTGTGAGGTGTTATGAAGACTAAGCTTTACTGGTGTGTTCGACATAAGAGCCGTAGAGGGCGTGTTGTGTGGCGCGCTCAATTTTGATGTTGATGAGATCGCCAACTTTGACATCCTCTTGTGGATCGAAAATCACAATTTTATAATTTGTGGTTCGTCCAGTCCATTTATCATCATTGCGTTTACTGACGCCTTCCACCATAATTTCTTCAATAGTGCCGACGCGTTGTTCATTTTTATGGGTCAGTCTTTCTTCGAGGTCTTTAAGTAAAATCTGATTGCGCTCAATTTTTGTTTCTTCATCTAACTGATTCGGCATTTGAGCAGCAGGGGTATTCTTACGCGTTGAGTAGCGGAAGATAAATTGTTGATCAAAATCAATTTCATTACACATGTCACGAGTAGCTTTGAAATCTTCTTCTGTTTCGCCAGGGAAGCCCACAATGAGGTCAGTTGTGAAAGTGATGCCATCGATACGTTCTTTCATTTTATTGATCCAAGAAAGAAACTCTTCAGCTGTGTGACGACGACGCATAACTTTGAGAAGGCGGTTCGAACCCGATTGCAGAGGGAAGTGGATGGCGCGACAGATTTTTGGTTCTGCTGCAATGGTGTCGATTAAGTCATCGTTGAAGTAGCGCGCGTGAGGTGAAGTAAAACGAATTCGTTTGATACCTTCAATTTTAGCTGTTTCACGAAGTAGTGCAGCAAAAGGAGAAACTTCCTTGTTGAAAGTGCGATCTCGTCTGGCTTCGATAAGTCCATATGCCGTGATATTTTGACCGAGGTACATGATCTCGCGAACACCTTTTTCGGATAGAGCTTTTACTTCGGCAATGATTGAGGCAATTGTGCGGCTTTTTTCTTGGCCACGTGTGAATGGGACAATGCAGTAGGTGCAGTATTCATTACATCCTCGCATGATAGCTACGGATGCGTTCATCTGACCTTCGGGGTGATTGTCGAGACGTTCCATAATATCTCTAGATAATCCAGTTTCGATAAGAGCATCTTCTGTATCTTTAGATTTTTCTATGAGTTCGGGGATCTTGTGGAGTTGGTCGGTGCCAGCAACGAAGTTGACGTGAGCATTTTTTTCTACTATATCATCTGCGCGACTTTGCGCCATGCACCCAATAACGCCAACTTGTAGCTTAGGGTTTTTGCGACGTAATTTTATGAGGCTCCCAACTTTACCGAGAGCTTTACGTTCGGCTTGATCGCGAACAGAGCAAGTGTTGAGGATGATGACATCGGCATCTTTTTCTTCCGTAGTGATTTCGTATCCACTCTTGAGTAGATCCATTTCAACGGCTTCGGAATCACGGTCATTCATTTGACAACCGTAAGTTTTGATAAGAACTTTTTCTTTGGACATGTGGGGAGTTAAACTTGTGGGGTTACTTATTTAGAGACGGCAATGATTTCGAATTGCGCTCTTCTATTTTTTGCATGGTCTTTGATGGAGTCACCGAGACTTGCGGGTTGTTCTTCTCCCATACCAATCGTGTGGATTTTATTCTTTATATCGTAGAATGAGATGAGCTTTTCTCTGACGGCAAGAGCGCGTTTTTCACTTAGGATTCGGTTGTATTGTTCAGAACCTTTTTCGTCAGTGTGTCCAGATATAACTAGGTGGAAGTCTTTGTTGTCGGCAATGTACTTGGCTAGGATTTTTAAAGGTCTTAGGTTGCTCTTGTCAATTGAGGCTGAATTAAAACCAAAATAAACGGGGGAGAAGTTGTGGTGGATTTTTTCACCATCTAAATCAAAAGGGTTTTTACCACCTTTTGAAAATAGGCCATCACTAATACTAGTTGATGGGTTGAGCTCGGGAGATTGATCCTCGGGTGAGAAAACTTTACTTGAGGGGTCGGCTTCTTGGGTATTTGGGGAGTTCGCAAGATCACCAGAGCCAGAAGTTCCATCCTCTGTGGATTGACAAGCAGTCATTAAACTAATGACTGCAAGGAAAGTGCAGATTTGTAAAGTCTTAAATTTCACGATTAGTTAGCGTCGTAAACTTCGAATTCAGCACGACGGTTTTTTGCGTATGACTGACTATCGGCACCAACCACAGCGGGTTTTTCTTCGCCGTAGGCAACGGTTTCGATACGCATTTCTAAATCTGGAGAAGCACTAAGGAGTGATTCTTTTACTGATAGAGCACGCTTTTCAGAGAGAGTGCGGTTGTATTCGTCGCTACCGCGTTCGTCGCAGTGGCCGCCAATGACGAGAGTGAAGCTCGGGTTAGAAGTGAGGAATTCAGCAATGGCTTGGATTTTTGCGTCTTCCGCACTGCGGACAGCTGCACTATCAAAAGCAAAGTAAACGGGCTCTATGTCGTGAGCAACTGGAGTGCCATGTTCACTGTTGTTAAGTACAGCACCTATATCACTGTCATTAACGAAAGTGCCATCTTCAATTGGAGGGAGGCCATTATCTATGGTGTCGCCGTCACCGTAAAGAGGTCCTGATCCACCTGGAATGTTCATGTTAGGTTCACGTGACTCAGAGCGTGTGTAGGTGTTGTCGTCACTGGCGCAACTTGCGAGTAGGGCGAGGAGTGAGGAGTAAGTGAGGTACTTAAAAAGTTTCATGGACAGCCTTGTTTTGAGTGTTTTTTATTATAAAGATGCGTGAATATAGGAGGTCTCGACAAAAAATCTTCTGCGAATTTTAATTCAATCGAAAAAATCACATTTTTTTTAATGAACTGTCTTGATAAAAGGTAAATACTTTTTATACTGATGGCGCTTAACAGGCACCCATAGCTCAGCTGGATAGAGCGTCTGGCTACGAACCAGAAGGTCTCAAGTTCGAATCTTGATGGGTGTACCACTTAAGCAAAATGCACCCATAGCTCAGCTGGATAGAGCGTCTGGCTACGAACCAGAAGGTCTCAAGTTCGAATCTTGATGGGTGTACTTGAGGGCTTAATCCTTAATCGGATTAGCCCTTTTTTTATGTAATAATAGGCGTGCTGATTTTTGAATTCTGATCTTAGCACATTAAGTTTGATAGTAAGTTCTAAAGTATAGGATTGAGAAAATTGGAAATAATTGAAACTGCAGTATTGGGCGGAACTTTTGACCCAGTTCATAAAGGTCATTTAGCCTTGGCGCATGATATTCTTGAAAGAGAGTTGGCGCAAGAAGTGATGTTTGTTCCCAGTGCTCGTCCACCCCACAAAAGCGGTCAAAAAATCACCTCTTCGGAAGACCGTTTAGCGATGTTAGAACTAGCTATACAAGATGAAGAAAAGTTTTTGATCTCGGATTATGAAATCGAAAACAACTATCGTGAATCTTACACTATCCATACTTTAACCGCTTTGAAGACAGCAATGCCTTCGAGACGTTTTAAATTAGTCATTGGTATGGATAATTTAGAGATTTTGCACACTTGGTATAAATACGCCGATATTATTAGAGATTATCCAGTGATTACTTATGGTCGTCCTGGAGTAAAGAAACAATTCCAATTTAACTTGATTGAACGCTTTGCGGGTCGTCAAGTTGAGAACTTGATGCGCGGGATCATTGACGATGGACCACAAAATAACATTTCTTCTACAGAGATTCGCCAAGGAATTGCGACAGGAAAAGTTAACGAAAGCCTTGTGATTCCCCAAGTCATGGAATACATAAAGGACAAAGGATTATATAATGAGTCAAATTAGTTCAGAAGAAAAAGCAAAGCTCATTGCCGACCTTTGTGAAGAGTTAAAAGCTGTTGATATTAAAACAATTGATGTGAGAGAAACCTCAACGGTCACAGATTTTTACGTTGTGTGCACAGGTAATTCAGAGCCACATTTGAAGGCAATTGCAACACGAGTTCACATGGACTTGAAGCATAAAGACATGGATTATAATACAGTCGATGCTGATGAACAGAGTCATTGGGTTGTGCAAGATTATGGAAATGTCATATTACATATTTTTCATCCTGATGCTCGTCGTCACTATAACATCGAAGAATTTTGGATGCGTAACTCACAAGATACTCCTTGGGATTGCCCTGAGAATCAAATTCTCCGTGATGAATTAATGCGTCGTAATACGTATTAATTAATGAAGAGAGGGTCTGCGAAGTTTATATTTTTGCTTGCAACTGTTTTTCCAATAGTTGTTCAAGCACAAATTAAACTCAAACCCGAATCTGTAAGTATTCTTGCTTACAACCTTTATAATTACAACCCTTCCGAATCATCTTATCAGCTCAAAAGTTCTGTATCGCGTCAGGCTACGGCTAATGTAATCGCACAGATTGATGCCGATATTGTTTTGTTGTCGGAATTAGGTCACGGTGATTCACTCGATGAATTGCTTAAGGACCTAGCTGAAAGGCAAGTTCATTACACCTTTAAATCAATTGTTGAAGGCCCCGACTCCCTAAGAAGACTCTGCATTTTGGCTAAATTCCCACCAGTGAAAGTTGATCATAGAACACGGGTGAAGTTTAAACTCAAGAGTGAAGAAGTTTTTGTGTCCCGGGGATTTGCCTATTGCATCTTTGAATGGCAAAATTCTTATAAACTCCATTTTATTGGAGCGCATTTAAAATCGAAGATTCCAACGCCCTTGGGACAGACCGATATGAGGCGTTATGAGGCCAGGCAATTGCATTACTTGGTAGATGAAATTTTGAAAAAAGAGCCAGAAGCGAACATTATTGTGGCAGGGGATATGAATGATACTTTCGATAGTTCTCCTATAAAAGAAATTCAATACCGACGCTATAAAGCAGAAAAGCGTTTATATGATTTGCGTCCCTACGATAAAAGTCATGCTTCTTGGACACATTATTATGATAAAAGTGACGAATATTCACGGATTGATTACTTTTTCTCCTCTTATGCGATGTTAAGCGAAATTAACTATGATACTTTGGTAATTCCTCATTCACCTCATTGGTTCATTGCTTCGGATCACCGTCCAATGCTTTTGAGTTTTACACCAGAAAATAAAGATCCAAAGCCAGCGCTAAAACTTTTTGAAAATGCTACACGAAAAAATATTAAACCTCAATATCAAAATAAAGAACATTTTGAAGGCCCCCGTAAAGCGAGTAAAGAGAAGTAATGAAATTTGAGAACGCTTCAGCGGAATACGAGTGCCTTTTGTTGCATGGGCTCTGTGAACATGAAGGCCGCATGTATGATTTGGCCAAGTTTTTACAGTCTCATGGTTGCCAGGTTCATGTTCCAACTCATTTAGGTCATGGTGAGCGCGGTTTACAGAGCTCAGCGTTTAAAGAAATCCAAAAATTTTATCTTGATGGTTCAGAAAACTTAGATTTACTGAGACATGATTTGGTAGGCTCTGAGTTGGAGAGAGAATATCATCAGAGTAGAGAGACGGTGAGTATGTTCTGTCATTTGAAGGAGCTAGAGGAGGATCTTCGCTTGATAGAATTACAATCGGATAAGCCGATCATTATTGTAGGGTTCAGCATGGGGGGCTTGTTAGCTTTGGCTTTATCTGAGCGTTATAACTCGCCACGGCTGAAAAAAACTCTACTTTTAAGTCCTGCACTTCGAGTCAATATTCCGAAGGCGAGAGGCTTACTTAAACCGATGAGCATGATGTTTAATGGTATTTTGCAGCTCGTCCACGAAATGCGCTATCTAAATTTCCCAGGAACAAAAATGCTAGGTAAGTATTTGAGTCAAGCTAAGTGGAGTATACCTTGTAATGAAGTGAGCCCTAATGTGAGTGAGTTGCGCAAAGAGCAATTCATATTTCAGAATGACCCTTTGATTGCTAAACGAGTTCCTTTGTCTTACTTGAATGCCATTCAAGAACTCATGTTAGAATTGCGCGCTAAAGATATGTCTAGCTTGAGTGAGCGAGTTAACTTGGGTTTAGCATGGTCTTCGGGGGATAGCATTGTGAACCCCAAGGAAATAAAACGTTTTGCTAAACACTATAAAACAGATAACCTCTGTGTAGATGATTATGACTGCCACGATTTACTGAGGGCGCAATGTAGTGAAAAAGTCTATGAATTTATTGAAGATTTTGTTAAGTCATGAGTGGCCCGCAGCACGTTAAATTTTTGTATGAAGATGAATATTTAGTTGTTGCGAAAAAATTAGCAAAAATCAGTGTGCATCGTTCTGAGATGTGCCGTGATCGTCGAACTTTACTGACGATGGTGAGAAATAAATTAGGTGGTCAATACGTTTATGCCGTACATCGCTTGGATCGCCCAGTTTCTGGGCCGCTATTATTTGCAAAAAGTCCAGAGATGTGCCGCGAGCTTCAGAAACAATTTAATGAAAAAACAGTTGAGAAAAAGTATATTGCCCTCGTTCGAGGTTGGCTTGAGGGGAAGGGCAAAGTCGATAAACAACTTCTTAAAAAAAGCAATGGCACCATACAGGATTGTTTGACTCGTTATCGCGGTTTGGCAACAGCAGAAATTGATGAGCCTTTAGGGAAGTTCCCAACAGTACGCTATGGGCTGGTTGAACTAGAACCTGTAACAGGGCGTTATCATCAACTACGTCGTCATATGCGTGATTTGGCTTATCCAATTATTGGTGATAGTACAGATGGTGACTCACATCAGAATCGCTTTTTTAGAGAAAAATTTGAATTGCGTCGTTTAATGTTGCACTGTTTCTATCTTTCATTCAAACACCCTGTTAGTCAAGAATTAATCAAAATTTATCTGGAACCAGATAGAGATTTATTGAGAATCTATGAACAGTTAGGGATGTACGAACAGTTTAAACAACTTGAGCGAGAGTATGAAGATGAAATATAAACTTTTGATTTTTGATTTAGATGGCACTTTAGTTGATACGCGAGAAGATCTAGCCGCTGCAGTTAATGAGATGCGAAGATTCTATGAGCTACCAAGTTTACCTTTAAGTCAGGTGATTTCCTATGTGGGAGATGGCGCTGTGAAATTAGTAGAAAGATCTATCGATGGGCATGATATTGAAATAACTAAAGCGGTCGAACTTATGCTAGCGGCGTACAAAAGAAAAATTTGTATTTTCAGTCGAGTTTATGATGATTGTCGAGGCCTTTTAAAATTCATGAAAACACAAGGTGTAAAGATGTCTGTCTTGACGAATAAACCTCAAGCAATGACAGATATAATTTTAAAAGAATTAGAGCTCGATCATTATTTTACCCCGATTTTGGGGCCAGAAGGAGCAGGCTGTCACAAGCCAGATCCCGGTGGTATTTACAAGTGCTTGGAGCTCAATCACGTTTCTGCGGAAGATGCTTTAATGGTAGGTGATCACCATACCGATTTGCGAGTGGCGCAAAATGCTGGCGTCGATAATGCTTTCTTTACTGCGGGTATGGGAAATGATGGTGGACTTAAACCCACCATTATTTTTGATGATTACCTTTCCCTGAAATCATTGCTTTCTACTTAGTTTTCTAAGACAACTCGATAGCGGGCTTGCCCAGATTCAAGGTGAGCAATGGCTTCGTTGGCTTTGCTCATAGGGAAGATTTCCACCTGGGCTTCAATGTTATGAATTTTTGCAAAATCTAACATCTTTGCGATAGTCGCAGGACTTCCTACGGGAGAGCCAGATATTGATCTTTGGCTCATGATCAAAGAAAATGCTTGGACTTCGATGGGTTCAAGGGTGGCGCCTACAAAATGGAGTCTACCTTTGGCTTTTAGGGTGTTGATGTAGAGTTCCCAGTCAAGTTTGACGTTAACAGTAGAGATAATTAAGTCAAAGCTACCAGCTGCTTTTTCGATTTCCTCTGCATCGCGAGAGTTTAAGGTATGATGAGCGCCGAGGGTTAGAGCTTCTTGTTTTTTACTCTCGCTCGAAGTGAAAGCAGTAACTTCACAGCCCCAAGCATTGAGGAATTGTAGGGCAAGATGACCTAAACCACCGATGCCAATGACAGCTACTTTTGCCGTTGGAGGAATATTATATTGGACCAAGGGGTTGAAGACGGTGATTCCGCCACAAAATAGGGGGCCAACTTTTGATAGATCAAGACCATCAGGTATCGGTACAACGCTGTTAGCTTGAGCTCGAACTTTATCAGCAAATCCTCCATGATGAGCTACGATAGTCCCTTGCGCGCTTCCGCATAAATTATGATCTCCCTCGCTACAGTGATTACAAGAGCCGCAAAAAGCTGAATGCCAACCTAAGCCGACGGCTTGGCCTACTTTTAAATGTGTAACGGATTCGCCTACCTGAGAAATGATTCCAGTCACTTCGTGTCCTGGCACTAATGGGTACTGACTGATGCCCCAATCATTATTCATCATACTGAGATCGCTATGGCAAATACCACAGTATTTAACGTCAATTTCGACTTGGTCTTTTTCTAATATTCCAGGATCATAAGAGATTTTTTGAAGTGGCTCTCTTGGATTATTGACTGCATAAGCATTAATCATTTTTTTGAATTCCTTATGTGATGATTTTGATACACATAGGAAGTATAGCCTTAAAGCTTGAGCAAAACAAAATAATTAAAAAAAATCACAGGAGTTTAAACGAAACGCCTGTGATTTTTATTTACATCATTAAGTCAATGAAAAGCCTCTTTAGAGATCGCCAAAATAATCGTCTTCAAAGAGTTCGGCATTTTCCGCGATAAGATCACTCACTTGATAAAGGGGGATTTGGTAGCGAGTGGAAATGACCTCCGCTTGTTTGGAATTCATTGCTTTGCCTTCGGCGTCAATAAGACTTTGGCAAATGGCTGCATGAGGGAGTTTGCTCTTAAAGCAAAGAGCGACTGCAGCTTCGGGCAAGCCAGGTTGAGAAGATGAGTTAGCACCAAAAATTTGTAGTGGGTTGATGTTCCCCGGAGTCATCCAATCATCAATGCTAAGTTCAGATGAACAGAAAAGTCCAATGGACCTTTTCATTGCTTTAGTTGAATAATCGTGTAAAGAGTTTTCTTTGTGGTTCACCGGTAATAAGAAACGACGTTCTTCAGCTTTAGTGTTAATGACGGGGGCTGGGATAAAAAGTTTTTCTGCCAAGCCTTCAGTAACGGCCACTGTGCATGGTGTGCGAGACAAGGAGAGTGCAAAAGTTAGATTTTTATCTGTGATTGTTTCAGCTGATGAGCAAAGAGCAAAATCTGCGCCATCTTGAATCAAAATGAGTCCACCGTTTTTGTAGGTGTCAATTGCAGCTTCTAACTTATCCACTTTATTTGAGATTGTTGATGATTCATTCGCTAAATGGATCATGCCAGATTCATCTTGTAATGCGCGACTACTGAAATCGACTTCAATATTGACTTGGCTGCCTTCTGTAAGTGCGTCAAGGTGAGTTAAACGAAGTGTTTCCGGAATGAGTGAGATGGCAAAGCGATCGCTTTCTCGTCCGGTTATTGTAAGGCTGACACCATCGACTGCGATGGAGCCTCGCGCAGGAATTAAGCTCGAAAATTCTTGGGGTAGACTGATCCAGATTTTGAGTTGACTTGCTTCGTCGACTTGACTCATGGAAAGGATTGAGCCGACGTAGTCAACGTGGCCAAGAACGGGGTGGCCTCCAATAAAGTCATTAGCTTTGAGGGGGAGATCGACGTGAACTTCTTGGTCAATTTTTAAATCTACTAAGGTCGTGCGTTGGAGGGATTCCGGCCAGATGTCAAATTTTAGTACCGTGTCTGATACGATTTCTGTGACAGTTAAGCAGACGCCATCAACTCCGACAGAGTCTCCGATTTGTACTTGCTCGACAAGGGAAGTGTTGAGCTCGAGTACCATGCCATCAACTTCATTACCACTTATGGATTGAACTGAACCCTTATATTTGATTATTCCACCAAACATTTTATACCTCTTTTTTTAAGTTTTTTGCCCGTTCGTTTTGTTGTCTCTTGGCGCGTTTTTGAATGACTTTCTTCTTTGTCCAGAAATAAGCGAGTGTGCCTAAAATGAATCCTAGAATAGCTCCGCCTGTAATGAACATGAGGATGGTGCTTCCTCCCAATTTCCACCAATCTAAGTTGATCCAAAATGACAATTCAAAAAAATGTTTCTGGCAGTCAGCTAAGAATTTCTCATTACCTGAGATGAAAAACGAGCCAATATACAAGGAGCTGAACCAAAATATGGGGTAGGAAAGTGGGTTGGAAACAAATGTGGCAAGTGAAGCAATTGTTTTATTTGCTTTGAAGATCCAAGCGACGAGTATGGCTAGCGGGATTTGAAGGAGGGGGACTGTAAGCCCGGAGAAAACACCACAAAAAACAGAGCGAGCAATATACTCTGGGGTTCCTCCAGAACGAAGGATTTTAAAGAATTGTATGCGGTAGAATCGCGGACTAAGAATGCTCATGTAATGCTATTAACTGGTGCCTTGTTTATGACTTACTTTCGGGGCTAAGAATATAATCGGAAAGTACTGTTGTTAAAGTGGAAAAATAAAGTTTCTTATTGAAGATAATTGAGGACGAGTTAGTGTCTGTCTCATTACATGAATTTATACATTTTTATAGGAATATTATTGTGCAGCTAAAAGCAAATTTATTAGAGTTACTGAACTGCCCTGTATGTAAATCTGGAGAGGGTTTAGAGCAGAAAGGAAAAGAGTTGCATTGCCTATCATGTAAACAAGTATTCAAGCTGAAACAATTAGATGGCCCCGATGGGCAAGGTGTATTAATGCCTGATTTTCTTGAGTTTGAGGAGAAGTAATGCGCTGTCCAGAATGTTCTAATACATCTAATAAAGTTTTAGAAACTCGCCTCTCGAAAGATAGGAATATTTTGCGTCGACGCCGTCAATGCAACTCTTGTAATACACGCTTTTCAACACAGGAGGAGATGGTTCGGGGAGATTTGATGGTGATTAAATCAGGAGGAAGAAAGGAAGATTTTAATATACAAAAGGTTCGTGAAGGTCTTCAACTTGCTCTGCGTAAACGTCCGGTGGGTGATGATGCAATAAATGAGGCAGTAGAAAATATTAAGTTGAGTGTTTCTGATCGTTTGGATAGAGAAGTCTTCTCTCACGAAATAGGCGAGATGGTTATGATCGAGCTTAAGCGTCTCGACGAAGTTGCGTATGTACGTTTTGCATCGGTCTACAGAGAGTTTAAAGATGCTTCAGAGTTTATAGAGACAATTCAGTCTATGCAATCTGTAGATTATGATTCAGATCAACAATAAGCTTATTCCCGTTGGAGAAAACGGTCAGATTATCAGTCTCGATTTAGGTGATTATAAACCCGTTTTAGAGAGTAGTTTTAAAAAGTGTGGTTTTCACGACTCATTTATTATAGATGACATACTTCTAGCAATGAGTTTTTTTGCTAAGAATAAACTTGTCGAAAAAGATGATTTAGATGATTTACTCTTCAGAGTTCTCATAGATAATGGTTTGACCGATGTTGCGGCACATTTTCGCGAGTCCTGTAACAAAGAAGCTCCAATCTTATCAGAAAGAATAAAAAATAAGTTGCTCGATTTGGATGAGGCTTTTGATCAAAAATTACATGAGCGCATAGAGCAAAGAATTGATGGTGCGGCTTACGCAAAAGATGATGTGAGTGACGCATTTATTCATGCCTTGTGTTTAGAAGAGTTGCGCTTAAGTAAAATAGAAAAAAGACCCTATCGTTTGGGGGAAGGCTTGTTGATCCCAAATCAAAGCTTTCGAGCTGTTCTCAACCTGAGTGCAGATCAAGTTGATTGGAATACTCAGCACCTACAAATTGATTCTGGGGGCTATTTATTCCAGTCGATTCATATAGAGGTGTATCTGGATGAAATTTCAAAGAGCCTCTCAATGCCCCCCCTAGTGGACTTGGCATTTTATGATCATATCGAAGACTTGTTTGATAAGTCGTCTAATTACCTCCAAAAAGCTATAGGAGATTACCTTAAAGCAGGTGGTGAGTACGATTATTTATCGATAAAAGTACGTACAGTTCGCGATAAAAAGTTGCGCAAAGATTTTAAAAAAGCCTTTTCGAGAGATTTTGAGCGAATTTTGAAGGAAAAATATCAAGCTTTTTCTGACTTGGGACAAGTGATCTTTCATTTAGATTAATTTTAGGCCTATATTAATCTGAATTTAAGAATTTAAGGAGTTTCAGTGAGTCATACTGAAGTCATGTTGCACTTTATTGCAGGTCCATCTGCAGGTAAAAGCGTTTCGGTAAAAGATAGTACGACAGTTGGAAGGGCGCTTGAGTCGAGTATTCCAGTTGCCGATAGACGAATGTCTAGAACACACGTTAGAATATTTTCTAAAGATGGATTGTGGTGGATTGAAGATTTGAACAGCTCAAATGGGACTTGGTTGGGGACAGAGCGAATCACAGGGACTCATGAGCTAAAAAATTTACAGCATATTCGCATTGGTTCATCTGTTTTAGAAGTGGATTTTCCAGATAATGATCCAAGATCCAACTTAAGGATTTTACATAGTATAGATCCTCTGCATTTACGTAATTTGTCGATGGCAGAAGATGAAATGATGTACCCTTCTGAGCATAGGCGTTTAGCGGCGATTTATGGACTTACTGACCTTATTAAAGGTGTACAAGACGAAGAAGAGTTGTTCACCTTGGTTTCGCGCTATTTGATACAATCAGTGCCTCATGCTGAAAAGGCTTGTCTTTATTTACTTAATGATAGTGATGAATATTTATCTCCTACAATAGGCATAGATGATCAATATCAGCGTTTGGATAGTTCAGAGTTTCCAGTTAGTAGAAAAGTTTTGAACTATGTGTCGATGAATCTTAAGGCAATTCTATGTGTATATAACATCCGCGAGATTAAGGATGCAACACAATCAGTCGTCATGGGTAGGAATCAGCAGTTTTTAGTGGCTCCGCTTATCCATGAAAGAGAACTTCTTGGTATCGTCTGTTTAAGTTCTTCTTTTATTGGTGATGAACTAAGTTTTACTGAGGCAGATTTACAGTTTTTAACGGGAGTTGTCTTTACAACGGCAAGTCATTTGTTTAGTTTACGTTTGAATCAGCGTACAGTCGAATCGGAACGTTTGGCTTCTTTAGGTAGTACGGCTGCAAGTTTATCTCACTATATCAAAAATATTCTAACAGGTGTGGATGGCTGTCTTTATCTCATGAGAATGGGCATTGACGAAGAAGATTCGAGTTTAATGAATGATGCTTGGGGAGTTCTTTCTAGAAATCATAAACGCTTATCTGGTTTAATGCTGGATTTGCTCAATTTAGCTAAAGAGTCTAGCCTCAATATCCAACCCCATTCACTAACCGAAATTATAATTGAAGTGGTTGAACTAATAAAGCAAGGCTTTGAGAATCGCGGGATAGAGTTAAAAGTTAGCGATCAGATTCGTTTCAAGAGTTTAGTTGTCGATATTGATTCAATGGCGATTCATCGTGTTCTTTTGAATTTACTTAATAATGCCGCAGATGCGATAGTGGGTAAATACAAAGGAGCTGAAGGTGGCGTGATTGAACTCCGTGTCGATTTATCTCAGTCTGAGCAATTGTTAGAAATCGACGTCATAGATAATGGTGAAGGCATTCCTGAAGAAATGAAATCTCGAGTTTTTGAGGTTTTCTTTACTGGTAAAGGGGATGAAGGTACAGGTTTAGGCTTAGCTGTTTCGAAAAAAATCATTGAAGGCCACAAAGGGAATATAAGCTTCTCCTCGGATGCGAATGGGACGGTTTTTTCTATACGCTTGCCAATTCATCAGAGGCAAAACAATACGCGATTGATTGATTTACCAGAGGATTTTTTAAGTCATATGAATGAAATTGCGTCAAAGCCCCGGGGTAGTACACAAGTTGAATAGCGTGTAATCTTTACTTCATAAAACCATCAATGAGTTTTTGGTAGAGTTCATACAATGAATTATATTGAAGGAGCTCAATTTTGGCGTCCTTGCTTTTGGGGGAACTAAAGCAAAGATAGTGAAGAAACTTAGAGATAGAAAAGTTTTCCATCAGTTCGCTATAGAGCTCATGTGGCATTTTTGGAAAGTTTTTTTTTATTTTGACCTGAAGGGCTTTTTTGATTTCTATTTCTTCCTCCTGTAAAATGAACTCCTCATCCACGTAATTAATGATTTGATAGTCTTGGGTAGTTAAAGGTAAATCCATGGGGTTCACATGAGCTAGTAGATGAATGCGCTCGTAAGCTTTTATAATAAGTTCCCAAACTCCTGAGCTTTGTAAATTGAAGTCCTCTATGCATACGAGACTGGCTGTGCTGTATGCGGTGTTTTCTTCGTCTTCTTTTGGGTAGGCAAGGATGAATTTCCCAGGGGAATCGAGCAGTCTCGTTATTGTGGTGTTATATTTTTTAGGGATATAAATTCGAGCTTTAATTCCTGGGAAAATAATAGCTGATTGTGAGGCGATGATGTCGAGTGAAGGCTTCGCTATATCCATAGGTGTTTCTTTATTCTTTCGCGTATTCTTGTGCTAAGAATTGATCCTTATAAGCTTGGATAATCTCAAAAATTTCTTCTAGATTATGTTTAAAGACGTCTATTTTTAAGTGGCTGGCGTCGGCGTAGAATTCTTCTCGAGCTTTCATCATACTTTCGATCTCTTCTAAGCTCTTCTCTCCCTTTAGTAAGGGGCGATTACTGCGTTTTGCCGTGTATTTTTGTACATTTTCTGGTGATGTGTTAAGCCAGACAACTAAGCCTGCTTGTTTGAGTGCATCACGGTTTTCTTTGCGAAGTATGCAGCCACCGCCAGTCGCAACAATAGTATTATGGTAATTTTTGCAGAGCTTAGTGACGTAGCTTTCTAGATCTCGAAAAGCTTTTTCCCCCACGGTTTCAAAGATTTTTGGGATACTCATTTGAGCTTTTTCTTCAATCTCGTGATCAAGGTCAATCACTTGTCGTTTTGTTCGCGTGGCCATGTATCTTCCAAGAGAGCTTTTCCCACTGGCCATGAAGCCAATTAGTATAATATTCATATTAGGTCTCTATGGAAATCTGCTCTTTTTTATAGAAGGCTTTTACTAAGTCAATGACTTCCTGTTGAGTCGTACATTTCAAAGCTTTCTGGGCTAATTTAGCGCATTTCTTTGAGTCGAGTTGTGAAGTCAAGTGTTTTATTTTTCCGATTTGCATGGGGGTCATGGAAAAGTCAATTAAGCCAATTCCGATCAGTATCGGAGTCGCTAAGGGGTTGCTGGCAATTTCACCACAGATAGAAACTGGTTTTTCTCTACTGTCACAGGTATCGATTATTTTTTTGAGTACGCGTAAAATTAATGGGTGCATGGGGCAGAAGTAACGAGATACTTTTTTATTTCCTCGATCCACAGCAAAAAAGTATTGGACGAGATCGTTGGTTCCAATGCTGACAAAATCAAAGTAGTCAAGCATTTCCTTAAGCTGGCAAACAGCTGAAGGCATTTCAATCATAGCTCCTAAGGGTGGAACAGTGAATTTACGTCCATAGATTTTTCTTAGTTCAGCAACTTGTTTTTTGATGACTTTTTTGAGTGCCAAAACATCTTCATAATGCGCAATCATTGGAAAGAGAATTTTCATATTTCCACGCTGGGCAGCGCGCAACATGGCACGCAAATGAGGAATGAAAATATCAGGGTGTTCAAGGAGGATACGTATGGATCGGTAGCCGAGCATTGGGTCATCTTCAGTTCCGTGATCAAAGTAAGCTAGAGGCTTATCTCCTCCAATATCAAGGGCGCGAATAACAACTGAATTGGGTTCACCAAGTTTAGCCACTTGCCGAAAAATTCTATACTGTTCATTTTCTACCGGGAAGTTTTCATGCATCATGAACATGAATTCAGTTCGGTATAAACCGACGCCATCATGCTGTACTTTTTCGAGTAACTTAAAGTCACTTACCATGCAGATATTGCCACGCATTTTGACGGATATCTCATCCCTGGTAATTGTAGGGAAGTTTACGCTAGGGTACTCTATGTTGATTGTACCTGCTTCAAGGCGTTCGGCATACATTTTTAAAATTTCGTCGCCAGGATTAATGACGATCGAGCCGTCGTCACCATTAACTAAGAAGCTATCTCCAGCTTGGCAGAGTTCGTCAATATCATTGACTCCCATAACAGCTGGGATTTGAAGTGAACGAGAGAGGATAGCAGTGTGTGAAGTCGTGCCACCATGAGAACAAACAATCGCAAGGATGTTTTCATTAGGAATTCTAACTAGATCAGAAGGCATAATTTCTGGAGCGACGAGGATAACCTTTTGTTGGCTACTTTCTTGCTCTAATCCAAGTCCCTGTAATTGAAGTATGAGACGAATGCCTACGTCGAGGAGGTCGAGTGCGCGTTCACGTAATTGTGGAAGGCGAGCTTCTTGGAATTTTTTTATGTATTTTTCTACGGTATTCTTAACTGCAGCCTCTGCAGTGTAGCTATAAAAATCGATGCCAAAGTACATGTCCTTGATGAAATTTTCGTCTTCGAGTAGAAGCAGCTGTGCAAAGAAAATAGAGGCGTCGGCTTCGATAAAGACTTTTTGAGCACGTTCTTGGATGTGTACAGTTTCTTCGCAGGCAAGTTTTATGGCCTCTTCTAAGCGTCCTGTTTCTATTTGGCGGTTATCGCCTGTTTCTAAAACGATGCGGTCCCAGATTTCACGTGAATTGAGCATGCGGATTGGACCATAGCTAACACCAGGTGAAACTGCTGAACCTTCAAGTTGTAAGTCGCTATGACTATCAGGTTCTTCATTTTCGAGGGCTTGAGCGATTTCATCTTGTTCCTGAATCGTGTGATCTGAAAGGACACGTTGAAGACCTTCTTGCGAAACAAGGATGGCCATTTGTGAGGCTAAAGTGTTTGCTAGGTCAACAACCTTTTCATCAATCATTTCACTAGATCGAGTTTGGATAACTAAGCAGCCCAGAGTTGAGCCGCTACTGTCAATCATTGGTACACCCAAGTAGGATTGAAATTTTTCTTCACCAATTGAGTTCACCAGTGTGAATGCTGGGTGAGCCATGGGCTTTGTGAGGTTGATCGTGTTCTGTTCCCTGAAAACGAGTCCCGTTAGACCCTCATTAATGGAAAAGGAAACTTTGGCTTTTTTAACAAAACCAGTATTGGCACGCAAAGTTAATACCTTCTTTTTGTTGTCGTAGGTGTAGATACTACAGACATCTAAAAGCAACTTGTCACATACCAGTTCAGTCACTTTCTGCAAGGTTTTTGCAGTCGGCTCATGCTTAAGTATTGAGTTAGTTACTTGTTTTAGTATGTCAACTATATCGCTCAAAGTTCTCTCGTGTTGATTTGGTCTTAACTAGATAAAAATTATTATGCTAATTATAGCATTTCTTTCCTTAGAAAAAAGAAGTTCCTACGGCCTTATGCCTTAGAAAGCCCTAGATTTTCTAGGTAAAACTGAAGAAATATGTGTGTTGAGTTGTTTTTTAAGTGCTTTTACATCCACTTTTATCTATACGTTTCAGTATAAAATGTTACTGCCATTCATAATTGATGAAGAATAAAGCTCGAAATTGCTTTTGTGAACCTGTTTTTGAGTAGTCGAAAAATACAGGGCGGTCAAAAACTCTTGGAAGCACAGAAATATAATAGTGCTTGTCGCTAGAAGATTTGTTCATGAGCAGGCTCCAGAGTAGGGAAGTAGAGGAAAAGTTTTTCTTTTCTACGCCTTTTATGGTGGCGAGTAAAAATGAATACTCTGTTGATGTTTGATCATTGTATAAGTAGGCAATGAGGGGGATGTAAAACTGATTTGTATTTTGGGTTTTTGTAGGATGAAAGTTAATGGCTTTTAACCATTGATCAGGAGAATTCTTGACGAAACCCTTGGAAATTAGCTCATTCTCAATCTCGGGGGAATGAGCAGCTCCCCATGGGACCAGTATGCTTTGAATGGTGTCCTTTTTTAACTCTGCTTCTAATAAATTAAAGAGTTTCTGGTTGCGGCTAGATAGGATGCCTGGTAAAATGGCATGATCTTTATCATCTACTTTTCTCATATGGCCAAAAAGTAATTTTCTATTTCGACTCAGTTCACTTAATTTGAGTGATTCCATTAAGCCGGCGCCGCTTAACTGGTACTTTGTATAAAGGGCAAGATTATTTATTTCACCACCTACTATAATAATAGGCAGTGATAGCAATTGCATAAATGAAGTGAACAAGCTGCTTTCTTTCGATAATTCTTTTAAGCTCATATCAGCATTGAGCTCATTACCTCCATCTTGTAGATGAAGATTCTGAGGGACTAAGTCATTGTAATAGTTTATACGCGAGAAGTAGGAGCTAATGTACTGGACAATGAAGTTATGAGGTGAGAGGCTTGGGCGACCATGGACGCCTTCTGTAAGGCTAAGATCATGATCAAGCCCGATGTGGTGGACTTGATCATAAAACGAAGCGTCGGCCATGTGCACCATGCCTAAGACAGAGACAGATTTGCCAGTTTCTGGGTGGCTGAAACAAGCGAGTTTACAGGACAGAGCTTCCGGTGCACCTTTTTTACCAAGAGCGTATATGTAAGCCCTTTCCGGTATGTCTTTTAGAGTTTTGGCGTAAAGCTCAGGCTTGCTTTTGCAGGATGAGCATAAGGATACAGCTATACTCAGTAATGCAAGAAGTTTGAACATGATTAGGCTTAGAGGCCGCCACTGACTTCGAGAACAGTTCCTGTGATATAGCTCGCTTGCTCCGATGCAAGGAAGCTCACGCCATTAGCGACTTCATCGACAGTGCCAAAGCGTTTCATGGGGATTTGCTGTTTGTATTCATCGACGAGTTTTTCTGGGAGGTCTGCAATTAGATCTGTTCCGATAAAACCGGGGGAAATGCAATTCACAGTGATTTTTCTCTTTGCAACTTCTTTTGAAAGTGAGCGAGTTAAGCCTATTTGACCTGCTTTTGAGGCCGCGTAGTTGGCTTGACCCGCAAAACCGAAGTGAGAACAGGGAGAAGTAATGTTGACGATACGACCATAGCGTTGACGTGACATCTTCATGACTGCAGCCTTACACATGTTGAAAGTCCCCGTAAGGTTGATGTCGAGAACTTGTTGCCAGTCATCTTTTGGCATCATAGCAACAATATTGTCTTTGCGAATTCCTGCGTTGTTGACGAGTACGTGAACTTTTTCAAAGGGAAGGCGTTCAAAGAACTCTTCGCAGGCAGAAGCATCAGCTACATTAAAGCAGTCGGTGAAAATATTATCTTTGTATTCTTCATTGGTGGTCAAGAATTCATCTGCGGCAGCCTTGTTGCCGCTATAGGTGACGAGTACATTCGCGCCTTGTTTGAGAAAGTTTTCAGCAATACCTTTGCCAATACCACGTGTGCCACCAGTAACGATGACGTTTTGGTCTTTAAATTGCATTTTTAATCCTGTTGTTCCGATTTTATTATTAAATCCATAAGTGCTGGCGGAGTCAAGAGAGGTGGACCACTCAGCATTTTTGAGTCGATATTATGAGCGGATAAAGAAGCTCGTAATATTCTAGTTTTGAGAGAGGCATCAATACTTGAAACACTTTTGATCTCGTTAAGTTGAATGAGTGTTTCGGCTATGCTTTGTTTTTGGGCTTTGCTATAAAGCTGCAAAATGAGGTCGCTAATTGAAGCAGGTTTGCTTTTATGGTTGGTAGTTAGAGTGATAATGCTGTTGGCGAGTTGCCTTTCTTTAGTAGAGATTTTCTTTCCGCGACTGAGTTGATGGTAGTAAATCTCAGCACCACTTTTACTATCGAGTTTAAGATGAGCATTAAGTTGGTCGATTTGCAGAAGAGCAATCATGCGCAAATCTTCAGCTTTTTGATTGTTTTTATGAGCAATGATAGCTCTCTGATTTCGAAACCATTGATGGATTTTTTGGTTGTTGAGATTTTTGCTTTTTGGGAAAGCAAGAAGCATTTCTGCTTGGACTTTTTTTATTGTTTCAAGAGAAGCTACATCATTCTCTAGGTTGATCTTTAAATTTTCAAAATTCTCTAGAGCTTTGAGAGTACGAGACGTGTCTTCTAATGCTTTCGAGAGACCAAACTGCTTTATGTGTATTGCAATGAGTTGCTTAGCTTCGTTAAACTTTTTACCTTTGAGCAATTGATTACAACGAAGGATGAGCTGAACTTCTCCTTGGCGCTTCTGTAGTTTTTGGAGATGAAAATTTTCCTCAACATTCATTTCGTTTAATTGATCCTGGAGCTCGTTAGTTTTGTTTTGCTCAGAAAAATCAAGAACTTTTGAATAGTTTTTAATGGTTTGTGAATGGTCTTGTTCGATCCGTTTTTCTTGCTTACATGAACTGAGTCCAAGCACAAAAAGGCTAAAAAGTGAAAGTAATGTTTTTATGCTCATAGAAGATACGTGGAATCAGTGAAAGAAAATTGGAGTTTCGTGTTTTTTTATTTACCTCGCAACTTACCTTGAGGGGATTAAAAGTCAACTTAAAAGGAATTCTAAAATGAGAGTAGATGGACGTCAAAACGACCAGTTAAGAGAGATTAAATTTGAACTTGGATTTGTTAAGAATTCACTAGGCTCCGCTTTGTCAGCATGTGGCCTCACAGAAGTGATTTGTACAGTTAATATTAAAGATGGACTTCCAGGGTGGAAAAGTTCGGGTTCAGGAGGCTGGCTAACGGCCGAGTACCGCATGCTACCAGGAGCGACTCATACCCGTTCAAAACGAGAAGCGGGAGTTGGGGGGAGATCATCTGAGATTCAAAGACTCATTGGTAGGACTTTGCGAGCAGCAGTTGATTTGGATAAACTTGGAGACCGCACAATTCAGATTGATTGTGATGTGCTAAATGCTGATGGAGGAACGCGTTGTGCTTCAATAAATGGAGCCATGCTGGCCTTGATGAATGCTTTGAAAAAAATGGAAGAACAAGGCGTCGATATTTCTGGGATTATAAAAACGCCACTCTCGGCTATAAGTGTTGGCGTGGTAAAGGGGCAGGCTTTACTTGATCTTTGTTACAAAGAGGACTCGGCTGCCGATGTCGACATGAATGTGATTATGACGGCAAAAGGTGATTTTGTAGAAGTTCAAGGGACGGGTGAAGAGGCGGTGTTCAGTCGCCAAGAACTCAATGAACTTTTAGATGCAGGAGAGAAGGGAACTAAAGAGATTAGTGCAGAGTTGGCAAAAATTTATCCCGAATTTTTCGAATAAATCTAAGCGTGGTAATCTCTAATAATTTCTCCAATAGCGTTTCTGCTACGGAAGGGGCCAGCGATTTCCTCTAGACCCTCGAGGTTGTACATGAACCACTTACCGCGTTTGCGGTAAACAAATACTTGCTCAGGGACATCAAAGGCACCTTCTCTATAGGTAATATAGACAGGAGGTGATTTGATGATTTGGTGCATCTTGCCTTCTGTATATTTCTTTTGAAGTTTTTTATGATCGAGTTGGATTGACTCAAAGCCGTTGCCTTCATAGGGGAAGAATTCAAAAAAACCGAGTTGTTCGGTGTCTTCTTTTAAGCTTTGCGATTTGTGAGTCGCTTTGGCTGCTTTTCTGTGTTCCATGAGTTCCATGCCTTTTGGGTCTAAGTCATTTAAATTACTTAACTGGCTGAAGCGTAAAAGGGGTTGGAGAAGAGGGACCAATAAATCTATGATAGAGGCGGGGTCACTTTGGTGTTTTTCATACATTTCTTCATAGCCAATGTATGACCAGTCGGAGTAGATATTGGAGAGCTGGCTAGGTGTCCATGATTCAAGAGCTTCATACTCACTGCCAGCAATAGCATAAAGAGTAATGCCTTCTTTGATGTCCATGGTCAAACTTAAGCAGGGTTCTAAACTCCAGTGCTCATGATTATTGACTTGCAGTAGTCGAGGGTTTGTCTCGTTATGCCAAGGGCTAACACCCCATACCCAGAATTTCAACTGAGGGCGTCCCAATACATCGTCAGAAACACGTGCAAAGGCAAGTTGGTCATTGAGGCGAAAAAAACCAGATATGTAAAAATTTCCTAACATGATAATATTAATGTATCTCTAATTTACTGGGAGTGTTATGACTTAAGGAGCAAGGATGGTTTTTGCGGCGTCAGCAATGGTTTGCTCAGAAGAAATTTGGTAAAAGTTCCCAACTCCAGCAGCTTCAGAAGCGAGACGGTCACTTTCTTGGTCGCCAAGCATGATGCTTTTACTGAGATCAATATCACCAAAGTCTTCGGCAGCTTTTAGGAGCATACCTGGCTCTGGTTTGCGACATCCACAGTTTTCATCGCGATCGTGAGGACAGTGATAGATTGAATCAAAAAAACCACCTTCATTTTTGAGCTCATTTTGCATTTTATCGTGTAGGGCGTTTAGTTTTTCTTCGCTAAACTTGCCTAAGTTAATACAACGTTGGTTAGTTACTAGGATCAGGCGGTAGCCCGCTTTTTTGAGGGCAGCAATACCTGAGATAGCTCCAGGCATAAATTCAAAATCATCCCAGGTCATGACCCAGTTGCCAACTAAACGAACATTGACACAGCCATCGCGGTCAATAAAAATGGTTTTCATCCTATGGAGCGTCTCCAATTGGACCTGTTTGTGTAGGGCACTGAGCTCTCCAGCGCAAGAGGTGATCGGCAATAACTAGAGCACACATGGATTCTGCGATGGGTGCAAAACGGGGGAGAAGACATGGGTCGTGACGACCACCAGTTGAGATCTCCACAGCTTCACCACTTTGGTTAACTGATTTTTGAGCTCTTGGTAGAGAAGAAGTCGGCTTAACTGCGGCACGCATAATAATGTTTTCTCCACTGGAGATACCACCGAGCATTCCGCCGTGGTTATTTGTGGAAGTGTGGACACCATCTTCTGTAGGTTCGAAAAGGTCGTTGTTTTGCGATCCGCGCATCTCAACTACCGAGAATCCAGCGCCATATTCAAAAGCCGTTACAGCGGGGATCGACATGATTGCTTTACTTAAATCGGCTTTGAGCTTATCGAAGACGGGCTCGCCTAACCCAGGTGGGACTCCAGTGATGACCATTTCGGAGAGGCCGCCAATAGAGTCTTGATCTTTGCGAACTTCTTTGATAAGGTCGATCATTTTTTCAGCAGCTTCGGGATCGGGACAACGAACAATATTTGCTTCCACTTGTTCGAGGGTGATTGTTGCGGGATCCGCAATTTGAGCAGCCACATGACCGACTTGTTTAACGTAAGCAACGATATTGATACCGTGTTCAGCAATAATCTTTTTCGCGAGTGTACCTGCGGCAACACGACTAATAGTTTCACGAGCAGAAGAGCGTCCACCGCCACGATAATCTCGTAAACCATATTTTTTGTCAAAAGTGTAATCAGCATGACCAGGGCGATATTTATCAAATATCTTTGAGTAATCACGGCTACGTTGATCTTCGTTTGGTACGAAAATAGCGATACTTGTACCTGTAGTTTTGCCTTCGAAAACACCTGAAAGTATAGTTGCAGTATCTGATTCTTTACGCTGAGTTGTCACCGAGCTTTGTCCAGGTTTACGACGATCGAGGTCAGGTTGAATGTCGTCCTCAGAGAATTCTATTCCGGGAGGGCATCCGTCAATAATCACAACATTGCCTTTGCCGTGTGATTCTCCGGCAGTCGTAATTCTAAAAGCTTGTCCAAATGAATTGCCAGCCATAATGATTTCCATAAAGTAGATTAAAAAATTGCGCCTACTATAGAGCTGACTTTCTATGCATCAAGGAGCCTATATGGATAGAGTATGAATTCTATTTCATTTGAAAGCTTTACGGGAGTTTTTGAACTTATTTTACAAGTAAAGGAGCAATCTGTTTTTCGAGTTCGCGGGCGAAGTTGGATGCCCCATAGATACCCAAATGCACTGGGTCAGGTGAATCGGGACGTAAATTTTTGACTGAAGTAATGCTCTCGCCGGCAATAAAATGTAAGTTTTTATCACCTTCTTGACGTTTCTGAGCGACAAGTTGTTCAAGAGCCACTCGGTATTCATCGGGAGTTATTTTGGTTTTTGACGACTCTTTTGTTTTTGTGTAGAGTAAACTTATGCAGATGATTTTAGTATGTGGGTGGGCGGATCGTGCTTCGTTGAGGAACTGGTCATAAGCTTCAATATATTGTTTCACTGTTTTACCCTGAAATTTAAGGTCGTTATAGCCAATCAAAATTGTCATTAGCTTTACGTTGTTAAAATCCTTTAAACGCTTTGATAAGGCTGGGGAGATTTTACCTCCTCCAACAGCGAGGTTATATATTTGTAGGTCGAGTCTTTTGGAAAGTAAGAAGGGGTAAGTTTTATATGATTTAGAGTCTTGTCCGACTCCGTGGCTTATGGAGTCGCCAATCGCTAAATACTTCTTTTTTTGTTTGCTTTTATCTGCTTTTAATGATGATTTGTCATCGATGATGAAGTTTTGAAGTATGGGATTGGAAAAACTGGGTAGCACCAATTCATAAGTCGTTTCACTTCCGGGCGATGGATTATCAAAGCTAATGACAATAGGCTGAGTTTTTTTGAAACTGAACTCTTGAACCAGTTTTCTTCCGATGTAGAGAGCAAAGTCAGAGCCACGATTTTCAGCTTCTTTTGGAACGACAAAGTTAAGGGTGATTTTTGAACTATTTGAGGTAAAGGAGATGCTGACGCCAGAACTTGTTTCAGCTTTTTTCATATTGAAACCAAGCTGAGTACTCTTGAGTTTTTGAAATTCCAGAGGGAAGCGACGGAATTCCATTCCCTGCTGAGTCAGTTGACTGTACTGTGCTCCTCGTATGGTATAGGTCATTTTAGAAGCGGGGATTGTTTTTTCGGCCCAGAGTAATGGGCAGAGGATAAATGCGAGGCTTAGAAAAAACTTCATATTCATTTCCTAGAGTTTAATTTCAATAATTTTGTTTTTGTCGAGCTGGATAGTTTTGTTGACTTTCTTTCCTTGGTGGGTGAAACTTACTTTGTAACGCCCTTTAAATACCTTGATTTTGGCAATGCCTAATTCATTTGTTTTGACTGAAGCTTTGGTGGTCCAAAGTGTTTTGAAGAGGTATTTCCATACGAGACCATTAGCGTTTAACGAGCCATCGGCATTAATCATAAAAGACGAGTAGCCCCAACTCGGTTTACCATTTAACATCGCTGTCTTTGAGGATTGAAATATAGTCCAAACGTACAGTCCCTTGACCAGTTTGTGACTGAAATAAGTACTCGCCACTTGGAAGGTGATCTCTGCGCGTTGTTGATCGCTTAGCTTGCGTTTGAGATCCACGACTTCAAATTCAGTGCCTTTGATGGGCAAGTTGAATTTGTTGAGCCGATTTAAATTTTTGTATATTTGTTCAGGACTAATATCGAACTTGAATCGACTTTGTATTCCTAGGCCGTGGAGTGGGGTTCCTTGATCTAGCAGGTCTTGAACATTCTTTTCGTAGCTATCTTTGAATGAATCTTTAACGCCAGAGACGATTTGGTATTCGTTGAGGTAGAGCTTAACATTAGGGTTTTTTGCGGCTTGCTTAGCGAGTTTAAACCATTTGGCTTCTTCGCTCTTGCCCAATTTATCTTGAACCATGTGATTAGCCCTCGGTTCATTAATCACATCCCATTCATAGAGGTCCCATTTTTTTGCCCATCTACGGATCATGTCATTACAGGCTTTACGTAATTTAGTTTTATTATCTTTGTGTTCGAGAACTTCCTTGGGAAGATGTTTTTCTCCTGGCCAAATTAAGGTGTGACCACGAAGTGGGATCTTATTTTCTTTCGCCCATTGGATCGCTTTTGGAAGGTGTTCGGCATGACTTTTTTCTAGTTTTGGTTTAAAAGCATTGTTAAAGCCTGTGGCATTAAATAAATCAAGAAACTTCGAACGGTAAATCTTGGGGTCAATATAGGGCTTCGTGGATTTGCGGACCCCGCTAAATTGCCAAATACTCATGATGCCCCCATGGTGAAAGTCATGACTTTCCAGATTGATTTTTACATCCGTATGGGCGATGCTATTGCCTTGTGAATCCTTTAAAACAAGAACTAAGTCAGATTTCCTATGTTCTTCGACCCGCTTTGTTACCTGTTGAAACCAAGGAGCTTTTTCTTGTTTTTTTATGAGGTAAGCAACGGATTTGTATTCTTGTGGGAGTTTTTTAACTTCAGAACCCACTTCACTGTAGGGGATGTCGGCAATTTGTAGCTCAGATACATCGACCTTTTGTCCAGAATTCCAAAAAATGCAGACTAAAATAAAAGTACTCAGTCCTAGGATCATGAAAATTTTGAGTAAAAGTGAAAAAGAACTCTGTTTTGGTTTTTCTTGTCTTTTTCGAGTATGTGAGCGAGTTTTAGGCATATTATTTGACTTTGAACATCAGTTGGCAGCCCTTGCCATCTTCACGGAGGGCTTGGCTAAGAGTTCTAATAAGTTCCTTTGATTCCTGCTGTGTAGCTAGGTTGATCTTTTCTTGGGGATCGTTTTCGTAATCATAAAGTTCGATAGCCTCAACTTTATTTCCTTTGCTCCACTCAATATAGCGATAGCGCTTGGTGCGGTAGGAATAGCCTTTAGCGCCTTTGCTTTTAAAGAAACTAATCGCCCCATTTTTGTGTTGATCTTTTTCACCGTTGATGACGGGGAAAAGACTGGTGCCTTGGACAACTTCTGGCACTTCAAGACCCGCAGCTTCACATAGTGTGGGGAAGATATCGATGAGCCCCGCAGGAGTGTGGCTTTTTTGAGCTTTTTGCTTAGGAAGCGAAATGATCAGCGGCGAACGCGTGGCTTGTTCTAAGTTCGTGTGTTTTCCCCACATGTTATGATCGCCAAGGTGGAAGCCATGGTCACCCCACAAAACGATGATGGTATTGTCGGCTAGATTGCGTTTTTCCAAATCTTGGATCAAGCGGCCAACCAAGGCATCGATATAAGAAACACAGGCTAAGTAGCCATGATAAGCTTCTTTTTGAAGCTCAATCGCTATGGGGCCTTTCTTGGGAATGCCATCATAACTACGAAGTTCATTACTATCATGCCAACCATAGTCACTCGCACCTTGGGCTTTATCTAGAAAACTAGGGAGAGTGAGTCGTTCACGATCGTAGAGGTCCCAATACTTTTTTGGAGCTACAAAAGGCAAGTGTGGTTTTTTGAACCCCACGGCAACAAAGAACGGTTTATCCTGATTCTGTGCTTGTTCGAGTAAATCGAGGCCATTCAAGAGGATTTGTCCATCAGTCAAGTCTTCGTCATTGAGTTCGGGAGCCTTCGCAAAATGCTTGCCATCCTTGAGCTTAACTTTTCCGTAATTGAGTGTTTTGTAGGGGGTGCTCCATGAAGGGGCATCATCTTTAGTACGGCCATCAACACAACGAGGATCATATATCTTGCCTGTAGCCGCAGTGAAATAACCAGAGTTTTTAAAGTGTTGCGGCAGGGTGAGAACATCTGGGTTAACTGAACGCATGGGAGTTTTTAAATCCATGACACCAGTACTTTCCGGGTAAAGCCCCGTCATTAAACTGGCGCGTGATGGGCCACAAACGGCCCATTGACAATGAGCATTAGTGAAAACACTTGAACGCGAAGCGAGTTTATCGATGTTCGGGCTTTTAACTTGAGTATTACCATAGGCTCCTAGCTCGGGCTTTAAATCATCCACGGCAATAAATAATACATTGGGTTTTTCAGCGGCTAAAATTGTAAATGTAAAGAGTGTACAAAAGAGAGAGCGTTTTATCATAGTGAGTTCCGAATGTTCCGTTTACCTTTCTATATCTGTGGCTAGGTATTATTTGACATGATTTACAAAGAAAAATTTATTTTTATTCCGATGGAAATCTATTTTAAGCTGTCAACATAATTCGATGCTCAGCTATTATGATTGTCGAATGATAAAAAATATACAGGATCACTTTACAATGATGAAGATTTTAGGCGTATTACTTTTTACTTTGACTCTTTTTGGAGCAGAAAAACCCAATATAATTTTATTTTACGTCGATGACTTTGGCGTAAACGACCTTTCTTGTAATGGCAGCACCTTTTACGAAACACCCCATATGGATCAATTAGCGGCTGATGGTGTGAAGTTTACCAACGCTTACACGGCTTTCCCAAGATGTTTGCCGGCTCGTCAAGCATTACTCACGGGGAAATACCCAAGTCGTTTTGATGTTCAGCCTTATCCCAAACAACATTTGCCTTTTGAAGAAGTCACTTTTGGTGAAGCTTTGAAAGAGGAGGGCTACGAGACTTCCTATATTGGCAAATGGCACTTAGGCCACAAGGGACAAGACCCTAGTAAGCAAGGTTTCGATCACATTGTTCACACTGGTCATGCGGGTGCGACAAAAAGCTTCTTTTACCCATTTCCGGTGGAAAAAGGTCACAGTGTAGAGAATCCTGTAAAAGGTAAAGAAGGGGATTACCTAACAGATATCTTGCGTGATGAAGCTTGCGAATTTATTAAATCAAAAGCAGATAAACCATTTTTGCTAGTGATGGCGCATTATGCGGTCCACACCCCACTCGAAGGTCGTCCTGACTTAGTAGAGAAATATCGCAAGAAGCTCAAAAAAATGGGCTTGAGTGAAGGTGGTCATAGCGATGATGCCGATATCGTTCGAGATAAAACGGGTATGCATAAAACCATTCAAAATAACCCTCATTATGCGGCTTTAATTGAAAGTGTAGATACGAGTTTGGGTAAGATTATGCAAACTTTAAAAGATCTAAAGATCGATGATAACACCGTTATTATTTTATCGGCTGACCACGGTGGCTTGTCATCGAGAGGCCTTAATAACAAACGCCCATTAGCAACGACTAATGCACCTTATCGTCAAGGTAAAGGCTGGACTTATGAAGGTGGTATTCGTGTGCCTCATATTGTGAAGTGGCCTGGTAAAGTTAAAGCTGGCACAGTTAGTACGGTACAAACAATCGGCACGGATCACTACCCCACAATGTTAGAAATGGCGGGTTTAAAACTAAAGCCAGAGCAGCATATAGATGGAAGAAGTTACCTCAAAGCCTTAAAGGGTGAAGGTTATCAGCGAGATGGAATGTTCTGGTATTCGCATACGGCTCGTCCAGATAGCACCGGAGACACTCGTGGTATGGCTTACACAGAAGGGAAATACAAAATTCACGAGTGGTTTGATGAAGGATCGCTTGAGCTTTATGATTTAGAAAATGATCTAGGTGAGCAAAATGACCTCAGTAAGCAAATGCCTGAGAAAGCCAAAGAACTTCACGACAAAATGCTGGCGATAGAAGCATCAATTGGCAACTACAGGAAGCAAGGTTTGCGCTCTACGCAAAAGCGTTTAGAGAAGAAAAATAAGTCAAAGAAAAAATCTAAGAAGCATTAATTGGGTTACTGAGCACTATCGAACCATGAACCTCGGTAGTTACTCAATGTAGAACTGATGGCGGATCCTTCGAGCACTTGATAAGAATTCATTTTTTTGGCACTGCCATCCACCATAGAGAAGTTACTGATGCCTTTATCGAAGTGGTTACTGACTTTGAGGCCCGCAACACTCGTTGGATTAAAAATGAACTCGCGATAAAAATATCCTGTAGTGCCATGGGATTGATCACCACCGCTTCCGACGAGGTTCCACTTATTCCAATGTTCGCCCAGAACAATGGTTTTATTTGCCTTAGTCACTTCAGTTACTTTAATTGATTCAGCAACTCGATCTTGGGCAGGGTTGGCGCTACCAGTTTTTTCACGCCCACTGACTCCAACATTCCAATTTCCTGAGGATTTATAATCATTAATGATGTAGGATTTTCTAAATTTACTTGCCGCAGCTGAAGCGACATCGTCTGAAGGGCATTGCAGCTTTGTATAGCTATAGTTGACATTCGACATGCCATTTTCTGCTATTTCATCGTCGGTCCATTGCAGGCCGTAATAAGATGCAACGAGATCATCCCAGCCATAGTTGCCATAAGCGGCAGGGAAATAGCTGTCGTTATCTTCGTTATACATAGTGATTGAGATGCTGAGTTGGCGAGCCGAGCTGAGGCATTGAGTCATCTTGGCAGTTTTGCGAGCCTTGCTGAGAGAAGGTAAAAGCAAGGAAGAGAGGATCGAGATGATGGCGATCACGACTAATAATTCAACCAAAGAAAACTTTTTCATTTTAACTCCGTGTACAATTGAGGTTTTAATAACTCCAGTACGTAAGCTCAATTGGTCATATAACATTAAAATATGATTTATAAGTATTTTTTTTAATGAATATCTTAATTAGCTGTAATGCAAGCTTAGGTTTTGGGGCTGATCTCAATTCCATTTCCATGCCAACGCGAGCCTAAATACTCCGCACTCCAGTAAACCCTTCCTTTGTCAGGGTCCCAAATTTCATAAAACTCATTGACCTTATTCATGATAACTAAGGCGTGCTTTTCTTTTCCTAAAGGTGCATCGACAAAAAGTATCGCTGGGAAGATAATTGCTTCGACAGTTTTATTATGAACGATTTTCGCTTCAAAGTCCAACTTACGTGCACCGAGAACTATTTGCGCAGGAGAACTGCCTTGCACGCTCGTTCCAATGGCATTTACACAAGTGCGTTCGCTTTGAGGCATTTGAAAGTAATGACTAATATTGGCAAGTGAAGCAGCAGCACAACTCATGGGGTCGCTTTGAAGAATCACTCCATTTAATTGACGTTCTTTTATTTGCGGACTTCGCGTGTGATAGAGATAAATACTATTGAGTGACATATAAATAAATAATACGGCTAAACTTGTACTTAAACGATCTTGCTTCTCCTTGAGGGTAATTAAGAAAAGGAACGTTGATGAATATACGACAAGGGAATTGAGCCCAAAAAGAAAGATTTCAATAGCGTAAGCTTGAGGGTATAGAGGCAGTTTATAGGCGTACTCATACTTAAGAGATAAAACCCTAAGCACAAATCCAAGCATAGCAATGATGATGAAAAAAATAAAGCCAGCAATATTTTTGTGGAAGGCATTATGGCGAGTGAGTTGAGTTGCTTTACGAGCATAAACAGTTTTCGCGAGATAAAACGCAAGTAGGCTCGAAGTGATGATTACAATTAAACTCATAAACTTAATATGTAATTCTTAGCTTCAATTAAAAAGTTTTTGTGAATTTCTTGGTAAAAAACTTTTAAAAACGTTCAAAACGTTCATTATTGATTTATGTGTAAATAATGAATGGCTTTGAATGAAAATATTAATTACAGGTGCGAGTGGCTACATAGGCGGACAACTCATGATGTCTTTGTACAAGAAATATGAAATTTCTTGCTTAACTCGAACGAAAAAAGATTACTTAGAAAGTATGTATCCCGAAGCAAACTTTTGCTATGGCGATGCATCAAATACTGAGGATGTGGAAAAAGCCTGTGAGGGCGTTGACATTATTTTTTATTTCATTCATGCAATGGGAAGCAGTGGCGACTTTGAGCAAGAAGACAAAATAAATGCGCTCAACTTTTCCCATGCGGCGCAAGCTTGCGGTGTAAAGAGGATTATTTATTTAGGTGGACTTGTCGAAGCGGACTCGAAGATGTCAAAACACATGAAAAGTCGTGCAGAAGTAGGGAGACTGCTCAAATCTGATGGGGTTCAAGTTTTGGAGTTTCGCGCTTCGGTGGTTTTGGGCGCGGGTAGTCTATCCTTCGAAATGATTCGTGCTCTCGTAGAGCATTTACCGATGATGGTTTGTCCCTCATGGGTACGTAAGTATTGCCAAGCAATTTATATAGGTGATCTCATCAAGTATCTAGTACGAGCTATTGAATTAGGAGTCGAGGGTAGTCATATTTTTGAAATAGGCGGTAAAGATGTCACTACTTATGGAGAATTAATGAAGAGCTATGCCAAGCTTAGATCTCTGAAAAGATATATGATTCCCGTTCCCATATTAACGCCTCATTTATCGAGTTTATGGTTGGGACTAGTGACACCTCTTTATTCTCGCGTAGGTCGCAAAATTATTGATAGTGTGAAACACGATAGCGTTGTGTCAGATCCGGTATCAAAAGAATTATTTCCTTTTGATTGTATTGGGGTGGATGAAGCGCTTAATTTAATCCAAAAGAATGAAGATGAGGGCTACGTGCATACGAGATGGAATGATGCGATGGCGGCTGCTGGAATTAAAAAAGTTGATTGGAAGGGAGTTCACTTTGGAAATCGTTTAGTCGATTCGCGAACACTAGAAGTTAATTGTTCTGCAGAAAAAGCTTTTTATCCCATACAAACTATTGGGGGAGACAAAGGTTGGTACTGTGGCAATTGGCTCTGGTCTATGCGTGGTTTTCTCGATTTACTCATGGGAGGGCCTGGAGTACGACGAGGCCGACGCGATCCTAATACTCTGCATCAAGGAGATGTATTGGACTTTTGGAGAGTGGACCTCTATAAAGCCAACGAAGTCTTGCTTTTAGAAGCGGAAATGAAATTACCTGGGAGAGCCTGGCTCAAATTTGAGGTGACTCCAGTCGATGAGAACAATTGTAAGATTCGACAAACTGCAATTTACGACCCTTTAGGATTTTTGGGTGTGGTCTATTGGTACGCAGTTGTACCCTTGCACGCCTATGTTTTTGGGGGGATGATTAAGGAAATTAAAAAGAGGGCTTTGCAACATGCAAGAGAAAATTAAAATTGGTTTATCCGCCTGCCTATCAGGTGATGAAGTTCGTTATAACGGTCAGGGCTGTAGAGATAAATTAGTCATGGATCAACTCCACGACTTTTTTGATTACGTGAAAGTATGCCCAGAAATGGCCATTGGCTTGGGGACTCCGAGGCCGACGATTCGCTTAGTCCAACACGAAAAAATTCGTCTCCAAGAAACTAAGGGTGATGGTGATTACACCGAGAAGATGGAAGCCTTTGCTAAAGAGGATATGGAAAGGCTTAAAAAGCTGGATCTCTGTGGCTTTATATTTAAGAAAGGCTCGCCTTCCTGCGGGGCTTATCGCGTAAAAATCTACAGTGAAGAAGGTCATCCCCTTATCGAGAAAACTGCGGGCATGTACGCACTGCAAGTCAAGAAGAATTTTCCTTGGCTACCCATAGAAGAAGATGGTAGACTCAATGATGCACCGCTTTTTGAGAACTTCATTTTCCGTGCTTTTGCTCTCAATGATTGGCAACAAATGTTGCGTAAGGGTTTAAGTCATGGGGGCTTACATAACTTTCATCGTCGCCACAAATACGCACTCATGGCGCATAGTCATGAAGCCGTGAACGAGCTTGGAAATTATATCGCCCACAAGGGAGACTTGAGTATAGAAGTTATGGCAGAAAGTTATTTGTCGCGCTTTATGGACTTTATGTCCAAGCCACCAAAACGCTTGCAACATGCCAATGTGCTCTATCACCTTTTGGGCTACTTCAAAAAGGATATCGATGCTTTTGATAAAGAAGATACCGTAAAAATGATTGAGCAGTATCGCAAGGGCTATATTCCTCTCGTTGTACCGATCACAAGGATTTCTCACTATACCCAAAAATATGAACAAGAGTATTTGATGGATCAATCCTATCTTGAAAGACCCGATAAATTAGGTCTTTTAAACAAGCTGTGAGCCGGTAATGATTTTAAATAGAGATGATATTGAGGCAATGGAGAAACGTCATCGTACCTGTTTGATCAATTGCCTCTCAGGATACAAGAGTCCTATGTTGGTGGGAACAAAAAGTCAATCAGGAGTAGATAACCTCTCCTTATTCAGTTCTGTATTTCACTTAGGAGCAAATCCACCGCTCATAGGAATGATAAGTCGTCCTCATACAGTGATCAGAGATACATTAGAAAATATCATAGAAACGGGAGTTTATACACTAAATTTAGTGGATGATTCATTTTTTCAATTAGCACATCAATGCTCAGCGCGTTACCCCCAAGATGAATCTGAATTCGAAGGTGCAGGAATTGAAAGTGAGTTTGTCAACGACTTTCAGGCTCCATTTGTCTTACAAAGTGCATTAAAAATAGCTTTGGAATTGAAAGAAGTGAAGCACCTAGAAATCAACAAAACGGAACTCATTATCGGTGAAATTAAATTCATCGAAATTGATGATGAGATTTTAACTGAGGATGGTTTTGCGGATATCGCAAAAGCGGGAGCCGTAGCAAGTGTGGGCTTAGATGCTTACCATAGAGTCGAATTAGCCAACCGTCTCGCCTACGCTAAATACAGTAAATAAATTATTTAATTAACTCTAAAAGACCGCTGAGGGTAAAGTGCGGCGGGGCAAGTTCTGCATCGGGAAAGTATTTCTTGAAAAACTTGGCGTCGCCACCAGTGAAGACAATGGTCATGTCTGGATAGTGTTTGCTATTGTGCTTAACTAGCTTTTCGATGGCACCAATGAGTCCAATGTCAACGCCGCTCTGTATAGCCTCGATAGTATGACGGCCAGGGCTTTTGGCCAGGGTCGAACTCAAAGGAGCAAGAGGCAGTTGGCCAGTAGCAGATGTCAAAATTTTTCTTTGTAGGAGTCGTCCCGGTAGAATGTTTCCACCCTGAAATTGATTACTTTTATCAATGAGCTCAGTTGTTACGCAAGTCCCACAGTCCACAACCATGACCGGTGTGCTGTAATGTTTTTTTGCGGCGAGTGCATTAGCAATGCGATCAGCTCCAATCGAGAAGTGATCCACATCGGCAAACTTGATTGATTTTGCGAGCTCCGCATTAAGTAAAATGAGTTTTTGACCAAAACGCACACAGAGTTGTCCAGTGACCTTGGGTACGACCGAGGCTACGACCATGCGGTCGATGTCTTTTTCGCGATCAGAAAGCTCTTTCATAATATCAGTGGTTTTGACTATCTCTACATTGACGAGATTGTCCCAAGCCATTTCAGAATGAGTGTTTCCAATATTGACAAATAAGGTTTTCATTAGATCCATTTGTGTTTGTGATAGCGTCGTGATAAAGCGGGCTTAATCTCAGGATATAACCCTGACCAAAAGTTTTCAAGGTTTTTGGTCACCTGAATAGGGCGATGATTGGGTGCTAATATCTCAAAAGTTAGTGGAATACGGGCTGGACCGATCAAAGGGGTCTCTTTTAAGTCAAAAAGCTGTTGGATGAATGCACGTGCATAAATCTCTTTTCCAGATTCATAAATAATGCGTAATTTTTTGCCTTCTGGGAGCTGAATACTTTCGGGTGTGGCTTCGTCAATAAAGCATTGTTCATCCCAAGAAAGTAAGTTTTTTAAATATACGAGGCAATCCATGTCGCGGACTTCCGAAGCCTTAGTTATACCCGAACACATTTCCATGTAGACGATTTCTAGATCTTGGTCGGAGTAAGTGATCAAGTCTTTATCGGGGTAGAGTTCCGCGCATTTGCGGACGCGAGTTATCCAGAGCTCAACTTTTTCATTCCATTTGTTGAGCTTAATCGTTCCATCAATAATTTTTTCGGCTAAAACTTGTTCTGTTTGGGCATTGGCTTCACAAATACTAATTTTTTCTTCGATGATCAGCGATCGAAAAGCGTGTTGCTTGGCTTGACGAACAGATTTAGAACTCGGATCCCAAACCATGCGCTCCTGACTTTGTAATTCACCAGGGAAAGTATGATCGAGCAATTCGGGACTGATACTTGTGAGTTGCGAAAGTTTGGTTTTAGCTCCCAAACTCGATGCGATATCCGCAATGCTCGTGGCTAAAATTAAATCGGCTTTTTTCTGTGAACTCAAGCGATCAATTTCACCTTTTTGTTTGTTGGCGAGTGTGACCTGCAGGGAACTCGTATCTCGACGCTTGGCGAGGTGATCGGGGAAGGCACGCAAGAGACAGCAGTGCGGATGCATATCATTGAAGTCATTAAGGCGAGGCAATTTCTCGCAGAGACGGAGGAATTGCATGCGAGCTAAATCAACTGAGCGGCAATTGTTAGCATTCAAACCATATTTATCACATTCTTGAGGAGCGAACTTTAACGATTTCGCGCTATAGAGCAATTCCGCCATTAAGTCGAGGTCGGAACTGAAATCTACATGCTTCCCTGGAATTAAATCGAGTAACTTCTTTTTGTTGCGATTGAGAATAATCGGCGCTTCAGAAATGAGTGCGGCATAAGTGCAGGCCTTATCCATTTGATCTGCCTGAGTTCCGTAGTAAAGCAGAGCGGCCAATCGTGGTGAGCAAGGCATTTTGGAAGCGTGGACACCCGCCGTACTTAGCCCACGGTGTGCGTTGGTGAAACCTAAATTCGAGAGTAAACCCCAAGCTTGTTCAATATCATCGGGAGCATCAATTAATTCTAGGTCAGAGAGGTCGTTGAAGCCCTGAGCTAAACATTGTAATAGTAATTCAGAGGGATCACAACGGAGGATTTCGGGTTCAAAATGTTCGGGTTTGCGACTTTGTTCAGATTTTGACCACAAACGCAAGCAGCGTCCCGCGGAAGTTCGACCGGCACGCCCACTTCGCTGCTCGGCACTGGACTGTGAAACGCTTTTGGTGTAAAGGGTGTTGATTTGACGTTGGGGATCATAGGCACTTTGACGAACGAGTCCGGAGTCAATGACCGCAGTGATATTGGGGATGGTTAAAGAAGTTTCGGCAATATTCGTCGAGACGATAATTTTTTGCTGACCAGTATTTTCGATAATGCGATCCTGCTCTTGGGGATTTAGCTGGCCATGAAGTGCAAAAATGGGCGTCTTTAAGACTTTCTTAAGCTCATTCACTGTTTTGGTAATTTCGTATTTACCTGGCATGAAAATCAATAAGCTCCCATCCGTTTGTGCAATGAGGTTTTTTGCGGATTTCGCAGCGACTTCCCAAATCTTTTTTTGACGATCGGGAATGAGGTAATTAATGTCAACGGGAAAATGTCGCACGTCGGTAGTGATCAGCGGACAATTGAGTTTCTTTTGCAGCTTATCAACGTCAAGCGTCGCACTCATGAGCATGAGGTGAAGTTTATCTTGTCGAGACTGAATTTTTTGACACATGGCAAAAGCCAAATCCATTTGCCAGCGACGTTCGTGAAACTCATCAAAGAGTACGGCGGCAATCCCATTGAGCTGAGGGTTATTTTTGAGTTGTTGCAAAAAGAGGCCATCAGTCATGAAGATAATTTGCGTGTGCGCCCCCACTTTTGAGTCGTGGCGTATGTTATAGCCAATTTCATCGCCGAGTTTTTCTGAACGGAGGCGTGCGGTGTGGTGAGCTAGAAACTTTGCGGCGGCTCGGCGCGGTTGCAAAACAATGATTTTGCCGGGCATTTTACCAGAGTCTAATAATATACCCGGAACACAAGTAGATTTCCCCGAACCCGTAGGGGCGGAGAGTAGCATCAACTTGTCTTTGATCAGGGTGCTAATTAAATCGTCAGCAACTTCGTGTATGGGTAGTTTATTCATGGCTTTTAGGCAAAAAGAAGCCCGACTAAAAGTCGGGCTTAAAAGTGATCTAACTTTAGTCTAAGTAAGAGCAGCAGTAATCGAAACCTTCTTCGATTTTGAGCTTGAAGCTTGAGTTAGCAGGAACATTGAAAGAACTACCGGCTTCAAAAGTTTGCCAGTCATCAGAACCAGGAAGTAAAACAACGGCTTTACCACCAAGAGCTTCCATGATTTCAGCTTTTTCAGTACCGAATTCATAATCACCCGCATTCATGTAACCAAGAGTTTTCTTTGTACCATCAGCGAAGATAACCGCGCGGCTCGTAACTTTTCCGTCAAAGTAGACGTTTGCAGCTTTCACTACAGTAACATTATTAAATTCAGACATTGAATCCATCCTTTTAGTTTTTAAGAGCCCTCAAAATACTTGTTGAGGTGGATTTTTAAAGGATGGAAGTAAACTAATTTTTCTTGAGGTATTCGAGGATCATGTGAGCACTCTTTTCACCAAGGCCTGGGACCGCTTCGGCAATATCTTGTGGCGAGGCTTTGCGAATTTCGCGAACGGAGCCGAAATGATTGAGCAGAGTCATTTTTCGCTTCTTGCCAATGCCGGGGATATCATCCAAAAGCGAGTTGGCAACTTGTTTGCGTCTGAGCTGACGGTGAAAGTTAATGGCAAAGCGGTGCGATTCATCGCGCAAATGCTGCAACATCTTGAGTCCAGCAGAAGTACGCGGCAAAATTTTTCCTTCGGAGTCATTGCGAGTGAACAGCAATTCGTGCTTTTTAGCTAAGCCATAAGTCGGAATATGATCAATGCCCAACTCATCAATAGATTGCAAGGCAGAGCTTAGCTGACCCTTTCCGCCGTCAATGAGAATGAGGTCGGGTAGGGGGCGCTTCTCTCTAAGTAAACGACTGTAGCGACGATAAACAATTTCTTTCATGGAAGCAAAGTCATCGGGCCCTTCCACAGTCTTGATTTTGAAGTGGCGGTAACTCTTGTTATCGGGTTTGCCATCGACGAAGCGTACCATGGAAGCCACCGCATGAGTGCCTTGAAAGTTGGAGTTATCAAAACATTCAATTACAGAAGGGGTGATGTCGAGCTCGAGACGTTTTTTTAAATCGGCAACGGGATCTTCTTTATGCTTAGGATTGATCGAGGCGTTAACAAACTTACGTCTCTGTTTGAGAGCCGATTTCAAATTGGTGATGATATCGCGATAAGTTGCGGCTTTCTCGAATTGCAGCTTTTCTACATAATTCTGCATCGCCTCATTGAGTTCATCTACGATGTCAGCAATTTGCCCTTCGAGAACTTTGATCATGTCACCCACGCTCTCGCGGTATTGCTCTTGGGTGACGCTTTGGTCACAAGGAGCTGAGCAATTGCGCAGGATCTGTTCTTTGCAGTGTTTGCGATCACTGAGGTCGGGAATGCGGCTCGTGCACGTGCGTAGCTTAAAGTAACGCGTTAGGAACTCTACTGTGGAACGAATCGCACTCGAGCAGGGGAAGGGGCCGAAATAAGCCGCTCCATCATCTTTGCGGACTCGAGTAAGTAAAATACGAGGATAGGGTTCATTAATGGTGACTTTCACTAAATAGAAGTTCTTGTCATCGCGCATAAGAATGTTGTAATGAGGGGAGTACTCCTTAATAAAGCGCGACTCAAGTAAGAGGGCTTCGGATTCGCTTTTGACTTCATAGGTTTCGTAGAAAGCGATACTATTAATTAGTGAGCGCAACTTGGGATCGGCAGTGGCCAGGCGCGAGGCTTGGAAATAAGTCGCTAGGCGTTTGCGCAACGACTTAGCTTTGCCCACGTAGATCACTTTTGCAAAGCGGTCGCGAAAAACATAAACTCCGGGGTCGGAGCTTATTTTTCTGGGGCTAAAGTCATCGCGTTCATTCATTATGGGGTTTCCTTGTGATTCAAAATTATGCCGAGCCAGAAAAAAGACAAGCTTGATGAGCACGAGTAGAACTTTGAATTCGGGCACAAAAAAAGAGGCTCAAAAATGAGCCTCTTCAAAAATCTTAAGTCAAAAACTTATGCAGCGTATTGAGCAGCAGTTTTTTGTGGTGACTTGAGGTGATCGCGAAGTTGCTTAGTATTCATTTGTGCAACTTTTGCTTCTGGAACGCCAAGAGCCATTACGCGGTTCTTGTGTTCGAGGATACGACGTTTCTTTCTAGCGCCAGATTTTCTAGGGCGACTAGTATTTTTATTCTTTTTACCAAAAACTCTTTTCATGTCAAAGTCCTAATAATATTGTGCCTAGATAGAGGCGATTTATTCAAAAATGTGGGCCGAAGCCAAATATGGTTGCGTAAAATTCACTAAAAAGTTAATATTTCAAGCCGTCTAGTGAAAAAAGTAAGTTGATAGAGTTGTAAGTGTTGCCGTCCCCATTATTATCCCTCAAAATAATTTAATTTAACAAGGAAATATTGAGCATGAAATCACTTCTGGCCCAATTGAGAGATAAGGTAAGCTTAGCCGTTTCAGCAGTGGCAGGCGATATTGAAATTAAGGGAGCGATTTTAGTCCCCTCACAGAATCCAAAATTTGGTGATTATCAATGCAATGTTTCCATGGAACTCGCAGGTAAACTCGGCAAAGCTCGTGGTGAAAAAGTAAACCCAAGACAAGTGGCCACGGCAATTATGGAGAAACTCGAGGTTTCTGAATTGAGTGAAGAACCAGAAATTGCGGGCCCAGGTTTCATTAACTTTAAGCTCAAAAATGATGTCTTAGCGGATTACGCAATCACTATGCTGCGCGATGAGCGTTTAGGCATTGCGAAAGTCGCAAATCCCGAGCGCGTTTTAGTCGATTTCTCGGGTCCAAATTTGGCCAAGGAAATGCATGTGGGTCATTTGCGTTCGACAATTATTGGTGACTCAGTCGCACGCTTCATGGAATTTGAAGGCCATGAGGTTCTGAGAATGAATCACGTCGGTGACTGGGGAACACAATTTGGTATGTTGATTCAGTTCATCCGCACCACTCGTCCTGGCGCACTAGAAAACCCTGAGAATTTTGAAATTGCGGACTTAGAAGATTTCTATAGAGAAGCCAAGAAAATGTTCGATGAATCAGATGAGTTCAAAGATGCCGCTCGTCGAGCCGTGGTTGATTTGCAGTCGGGTGATGAAGCGACTTTAGCTGTATGGAAAGTCTTCTGTGAAGAAAGCCTTAAACATTGTCACGAAATTTATGGTCAGCTCGATATTAAAATTAGTGATCGTGGTGAGTCAGCTTACAATGACATGCTTAAAGATGTGGTCGAAGACCTCAAATCAGCTGGGAAAGCTGAACAAACTGAGGGGGCTTGGGGTGTTTTTCTCGATGGCTACAAGAATAAAGATGACGAGCCTTTACCGACTATTGTCCAAAAATCTGATGGTGGCTACATCTACGCAACCACTGACCTCGCAGCAATTCGTTACCGCTTTGCTGAGCAAAAAACAGATAAACTCATTTATGTAACTGACGCACGTCAGAAAACGCACTTCGATCAAGTTTTCGAAATTTCAGAATTGATGGATTGGGCACCTAAAGATTCCATGCGTCACATCGGCTTCGGCATGATGCTTGGGGCTGATGGTAAACCCTTCAAGACGAGAACGGGCGGTACAGTTAAGCTGAAAGATCTTTTAGCGGAAGCGGAAAGCCGCGCTGGGGAGCTCGCAAGAGAACTAACTCCTGGTTTAAGTGAAGAAGAATACAAAGAGATAGCTTTTGCAGCAGGTCTCGGAGGCGTCAAGTACTCAGATCTCAGTCATGGTGTGGCAACTGATTACAAATTTGATTGGAACAAGATGCTCGCGACTGATGGCAATACAGCCATTTATATTTTGATGACTTTTGCACGTACGCGCGGACTTTCTCGTAAGGCAGGTGTGGATGTGGATAGCCTCGTGGATGCCACTGATCTTGCTCGACTTACAGAAGAGCAAGAAATTAAGTTGATTAAGAAAATCGCTTCAACGCCAGATGTATGGCAGGGTGTGGTGCGTGATTTAGCTCCTCATCTTCTCCTCAATCACCTCTACGAGTTGGCACGTGACTTTGGTTCTTTCTGGAACTCATGCCCAATTATGAAACTCGAAGATGAAGAACTCAAACAATCACGCTTGGCCCTCGCAGGTGGTGTGGGTCGTGTCCTCAAATGGGGCCTTTCTATGGTGGGAATCCAAACCCTCGATAAGTTGTAGTCCGCAATTGCTTTATACTAAATAAGGATCACCTTTCCTTATGAAATTTAACGAGGCAAAATGAGAAATAGAGTTTTATCTAAAAAAGTTCTAGGGAGCTTTATTCCCATGGGCGCGATTATTGGTGTATTTGTGTTCAAACCATTAGTCGGCTTATTTATTTGGTTGGAGTTTGAACTACCCGCCAATCCGGATGTTCCTTTGCCAACTTACCTCACAAAAGTGATGTTGAGATCATTTAATCCTGACACCATTTTAGTGACTCTATCTTTTGCGATCGTGGGTATGATTATTGGTTTTATGTTTTGGTTTTACCTAAAGGAAATTGCCAAGCGTGAACAGCTCATTGATTTCCTCAGTAATCAGCCTGGACAAGACTTAGACGCCCTTATCAAAGGTGGTGAGAATGACGTCCTAGAATTCAAGTCTTCTATGCGTTGGGATTATAAGAACGAAAAGCTCAACAAAGCCCTCGAAATGGTGATTATCAAAACTCTTGCCGGCTTCATGAATACCCGTGGGGGAACACTGCTTATTGGTATTGATGATGATGGCGTCATTTTGGGACTCGATCAAGATTAATCAACCTTAAAAAAAAAGAATTCAGATGGCTATGAGCAGTACATCAATGGCCTCATTGCTTCCTATTTAGGGACAGACCTTTGCGCAAAAGTGAACATCATGTTTCACAAGCTTGAAGATAAAGAAATTTGTCGCATCCTCGTGCTCCCTGCCAAGTTCCCCGTCTACTGCCAAAACGGCAACAAGACTCAGTTCTTCATGCGTGCAGGCGGCGGTACTCGTGAGCTCAATATCAAAGAAGCTATGAAATACATTTCCAATCGTTGGGAACGCGAATAGCTTTAGTTTCTCTTATTTTGAATTCTGAACTATATTCTTTTGAATGTGGTTAATTTCGCATGAAAATCGAAATAAAAAAAGCCCTCTAAATTCTTAGAGAGCTTAAATCGAACTGGTTTGAAGTTATTTAACTTCAGGAGCCTTAACTTCAGGAGTTTCGACTTCTTTTGCTTCGCTTTCAGCTTTTTTTGCATCGCTTTCAAGATCACCAGCAGCAGCGTCAAGTGCAGCACCAGGTTTTTCAGTTGAAGCTTCTTCTTTACAAGATGCAAAAGTTAATACTGATGCAATAACCATAAGGCTTACAATAAATTTTTTCATACCAATTTCCTATTCTTATTATTTTAGAACTACGTCATTGTAGACGGTGCTAGTTTAGCCTGAAATGATCACTTTGAAATGTGACCTACAAGGAAGCAATAATAAAAACTCATGCTTTTGTCACTTTCGACGAACCATCTTGCTTTCTAAAGTCCTCTAGAGTGCTGTAAGAGAGAAATGCTTTAGTTGTTTCAGAGTTCTAAACTATTTGATTGATTAGTCATAGAGCATTGCGTCTACTTACGAAGTGTTTTTCCCGTTTCGAGTAGGGTTTTGAGATTGCTGAGGATATAGGGCCAACCACCAGTAATATCTTTGTAAGTTTGGTTCTTTGCTCTAAAACCCGAATGAGTAAGAATTAAAATTAATAAGCCTTGCTGTTCGACGATTTCATAAGTCACCATGGTGCCTTGATCACCTTTCGCCTTGGGCTTTCCCGCAAAGCGAAAGCTATGGGTGAGTTTTTCTTGCTTCTTGAACTCGAGAATTTCGCCTTCAATAAAAGTTTGCCCTTCAACTCCATAGCTGATGATCTCACCCTTTTTCGAACCCATTTTTAGAATGGGGCACATATAGTACTTATTGATAGTTTCAGGCTGTGTGAGCGCGTTCCAAAGCTTCGCTTTAGTTGTTTTGATATAAACCATCTGTTCGAATTTTACTTCATTAGCCATAAGTCCCGCTCCCATCAAAATAAGTAATGTAAAAAATAACGGCTTCATCTCATTTCCCTTCAGTTTAAGTTCATGCAACAAATTATCTAAAGTCTGAGTCGCTTCAAGTTAAATAGAGTGAAGAGTTACAGAATGATGAAGCAGTAAATCGACATGACGATGGCGATGATGAGGTTGAGATAAAAGCCTTCTTTTGCCATATCCGCAATGGTGAATTTACCTGAACCATAGACAACCGCATTGGGCACAGTTGCAACGGGGAGCATAAAAGCGCAGCTCGCACTAAAGACGGCGGGAAGCATGAAGGCTAAAGGATCCGTGCCACTAGCCAGGGCTCCACTAGCGAGAACCGGCATTAAAAGCACTGTACTGGCAGTATTGCTCGTGAGTTCAGTTAAAAAAGTCACCGCAAGGCAAATGCACAAGACGGAGAGGAAGAGTGGCACAGAACTCAATTGAGTGACTTGTTCACCGAGGGCGACACTGAGTCCGGTTTGTTTGAAGGCATTAGCAATACAAATCCCTCCACTGAAGAGGATGAGCATGCCCCAAGGGATATCGCGAGCGTGTTCCCAATCCAAGAGTTTTTCCTGTTTTTGCATACCATTGGGGATGATAAATAATGCGATTACCGCAAGAAGGGCAACACTCGAGTCGTGAGCTCCTGGTAAATTGAGCCATTCCGACCAACCGCCAAAAGGTTCCTTGCGAGTCATCCAAGCTAGGGCAGTCAGAGAAAAAACAATGAGGGTTCTTATTTGCGCTATGGTCCATTTTTCTTTTGTGGAGAATTTAAAATCTAAACTACCTTTGAGTTTGCGAGTTAAGTAAAACCACATGATGGGGATCGCGATAATCACTGCAGGAACCCCAATTTTCATCCATGAGAAGAAGGAGATCTCCTTAGAAGTCGCCGATTGATATTCACTCATGAAAATAACATTTGGGGGAGTTCCAATCGGGGTGCCAATGCCGCCCACACTCGCAGCATAAGCAAGACCTAATAAGAGAGGGATATCGAGACTGCGGTCTTTTGTTTTGGCTAAAACCGCAATAGCAATGGGGAGTAGCATGAGTGTGGTCGCGGTATTTGAAATCCACATGCTTAAAGAGGCCGAGGCTAACATAAAAGCTAAAATCACCCGTCGCTTGCTCGAAGTACCCACGAGTTCAATAATCGCACTGGCAATCTTTTTGTGAGCGCCACTTTTTTCCATGGCACGGGATAAGATAAAACCCCCGAGCAAGAGCAGAATCAGTCGATGACCATAGGCAAGTGCCACATCTTTATGAGTCATGACACCTAGGCTCGGGAAACAGGCGAGAGGAATCAGTGAAGTGACGGGAATAGGAATGGGTTCAAAAACCCACCATGCCGCACAGAGACAGGCAATTGCCCCTGCCCAGCAAGCATCATTGGACCAGCTATACTGCTTGAGGAGTAACCAAGTTAGACCAGCCAGTAAAGGTCCTAAAATAAGTGAGTACTTCTTAATTAAGCTAAAAGTTTTCTGCATCAGTCAGTCATTATTTTTTTACCGATGATTATATCATCGTTAACTTACTTGAGTAGATCAAATTATTAGTTTACTGCTTAGAAGTACGCATATAGATTAAAATAAATCGGATCTAGGTATCTTGCTTTGCTAATCTTGATATGGTATAGTAATTCACTGTTCATTTGGGATGAGCAGGGAGGTTCAATTATTATTTATCTGTAAAATCTAGTATTATTCGGAGTCATTTCTTGAGACTGCATAATCTTTTTTATGGATAGAAAGAGAGCTTAGTTTACTCACTAATGTTCTCAATTCATTTGGGGAGAGCAGGGAGGTTCAATTATTATTTATCTGTAAAATCTAGTATTATTCGGAGTCATTTCTTGAGATTGCATAATCTTTTTTATGGATAGAAAGAGAGCTTAGTTTACTCACTAATGTTCTCAATATTGAATTTTTATAATTGCTGAATTCGGGTAGTAAGTGCAACACCTCTGTTAGTTGCTAGTACAGAAGCTATTGAGTGAAACAAGACTCAAATGTACTCTGTATTAGTGACCAAACCAAAAACAGAGGAGACAAGAAATATGTCCTATAAACATCTGAGTCTTGAAGAAAGACATTACCTTGAGTTGGAACAAAAGGCAGGTACATCCATCAATAAAATAGCAAAAAAGCTATGTCGTCACGTGAGTACTCTCTCACGGGAACTTAAACGTAACACAGGTAAACGTGGTTATCGTAACAGGCAGGCTAATGAATTAGCTCAAAAGCGACTAAAAGAAAAGCCAAAATCCATCAAATTAACAGTTGAGGTTAAAATTTATATCGATGAACATCTTACGAAGGATTGGAGTCCAGAACAAATCGTTGGGCGATTAAAAGATGATATGTCAATATCACTTCATCATGAAACAGTTTACCAATATATTCTCAAAGACAAAAAATAGGGTGGTGAACTATATAAGTTGCTTCGACATCAAGGTAAGCCTTACCGTAAACGTTATGGTAATCAACACAGTAGAAATGGCATTCCCAACAGGATTGATATAGATCAGCGACCTGAAGCTGCAAACAAAAGAGAACGAGTTGGTGACTGGGAGCTTGATACAATCATCCGAAAAGCTCATAAAGGGGCAATAGTAACAATGGATGATCGTAAGTCAAAAGTACGGTTAGCACTGCCTGTTTCTCAGAAAAAGGCTTCCTTAGTTAGTGAAGCCATCATTAATTTGTTGACACCCATTAAAGAACAAGTTCACACTCTCACCTTTGATAACGGGAAGGAGTTTGCTAAACATGAGAGTATTTCTGAAAAGTTGGAATGTAAAAGCTATTTTGCAAAACCATATCATTCATGGGAGCGAGGACAGAACGAAAATGCAAATGGCTTACTACGTCAATACTTTCCCAAGTACATGACTCTTGATAAAGTTAATGTTTCAGAAGTTGAAATTGCTGTCGACAAGCTTAATAATAGGCCTAGAAAATGCTTAAAATTTAAAACACCTTATGAAGTATTTCAGAAATTAACTGGAATTGATTTAACAAAAACAAAGGGTGTTGCACTTATGAGTTGAATTCAAGTATGATCAAAATATAGATTTATTGGAAGTTGATAGTCTGCTTAAACTCCTGATTTTTCTTATGTTAAATAATAAAAACTTAGCTGACCCTGTAAAGATTCTCAAATACGATGGAGCTGTGCGGCCTTCGCAAAAAGAACATTCCTTTGCGGTTAAATATATTTTAAAAAGAGTAAATCCTAATTGGGATGAAAGTATATTTGATTATGATGAAAAGGCAGAGGTATTAACAATTTCTGGAAAAGGCTTTAAGCGTTTTGAAGTGGAAGCAAATGAATTAGATCAGCGCGGAACTTTATTATCTAAACCTGTTTGTTTAATAGATTCGCTGAAAATCAAAAAATTATATCTTAGTGGTACGGAGGTATTCAACCTTTGGTCTATTGGCGGGAGTAACTTAGAACTCTTGGATATTAGTAATACAAAGGTTCAAGATTTATCTCCTATTGTGACAATGAAAGAGCTCGAAATACTTGTTTTAAGTAAGGGCAAGTACTCTGAAGCAGAGTTAAAAAAACTTCCAAGTGGTCTAGTTCTGCGCTTCCATTAATTGATTTTTTTGATTTAAAAAGTGTTAAGGCTTAAAATACACTGCGTATATCTGATGTGAATTAAAAGATCACAAATAAGGGTCTATGCCCGCAAGGGAACATACCCTGTAGTTGATTTTAGCTCTTAATCAGCCTTCTGTCTCCTCCTGTGGTTTATTTTCAATTAGATCTATATACTCCTGAGTCAAAGATTTCGATAATCCTGTAGCGGCAGCTATTTTTTCGACTTTCCAACCTTCCTTTAAGCAAGTCTGAACTCTTTTGAAATCATTGGTATATCGCGTAACAGCTCGAACTGAGTGTGTTGTTTCCCGAGCGGTTTGTTCAATAGACTTTCCTTCATAACAATGTTTTATACAAATAATACGCTTATGAGTCAGCGTGGGACCAAGATCATGAATTGTACCTCGCCGAGGGACCAATCTGTTATGTTCTTTTTCATATTCTCTTAGATATGAAGAGATTGTACTTGGAGAAAGCCCCATGATGGCGCCAGCATCAGCAAGGGTTAAGACGCCTCCCTGTTGATAAGTTTGATCAAAGATTCGAACAACCTTCGTTATATTGCGTTTACGTTTCTTCTCCTTGGCTAAATACGCTTCAATATCATCATCGTGAATCATATCTAAAACAACAGGAACGAGCTTACATCGTTCAAGGGCTTTGCCATAACCGGCTGTTTCTGCGGCATCAACTGCGTACCACAAAGCTTGTCCCATTTTCATTCTTTCTGTTGCTGGATAATAGGTTTCAATAGTTTTAATGAGCTCTAAAACAAGACGTTCTACTAAGAGCTCGCCACCGAGCTGCGGACAATGCTGAAGAAAGAAATTCATGAGTACAGCTTTAAAATCCTTTTTAGTCCAGGCTGGCTCAGGTTTCGACTCTTTTTTATTAACGAGTTTATCTTTCATGTCTATTGCCCAGCCTTTTTTTTAGAGTCTACACTTTCCCAAAAACGGGTGCCCATAGTCTGTATTTCTTCCAAGCGCTCACGGTACGCAGCTGTTTTCATATACTGATCTCGAAGGTCAAGGCATTTGTTGGTCAAAGCTAATGAACAACCTACGATCAAGGATGTTTTCAAAGTATCAGAAACTTCGCTTTGACAATGGACTATACGACAAAAAGATGTGATATAACGCTCTATAGCCCTGAGAGAATGTTGCATATTACGGGCTATATCCTCGGGACATTCACCTTGGATAAACTTCTCTATGGCTTTTGTTCTGTGGGTAATACCTGGGCCGATATCTTTTTTGTTTCCCCGGGTTGGAACAAGGCATTCATGTTTCTTTTGATAATCACGAATGTCATTGCGCACCGTTTTTACATCACAATCCAGTATGCAAGCTAAATCTTCCTGAGTCAGTAAACACTCCTGATCATAGCATTCCTCACACATCCGAACAATTTGATTGGCTCGCTTGGCTGAGCGGCCATACTTCAAATACACTTCTTGATCATCCTCAAGCTGGTGAACCGTAAGGGTGATGATTTTGAATTGACAAGCTGCTAGAGGTTTTCCCGCAGGTTCCAAAGCACTTATTGCCTTCCATTTCATTTGACCTGGCTGCAGTTCGGCGTCTGGACTATATGGGCCGATGCCAAATACCTCCACTGCTTTGTCGGCTATGACTTCTGATTCAAAGCGTGAGCAACTGGTTCCCTCAACAATGACATTAACCAGGGTTGAGGTATTACTTCTGAGCGCAAGTCGTTTGCTACTGTCTTCTTTACGATTTATTGTATCTGATATCATGGGATACTCCTTATTGTTTTTGCTTTTTCACAATTAATATAAGGGATGTCCCATGCTATTTTTAGAGCCCTAAATCTTTAGCGGGTATACGCCCGTATCGGAAAAGGATATAAAGATGAAAAAGCGTTATGTAAGTTTAATAGAAGTTCTCGTTGTAATCGCTGTTATTGCAATTTTGGCCTCTTTACTTTTACCCTCACTGAGGAATGCCAGAGAGCAAGCAAAAAGTGCTAATTGTCTTAGTAATTTAAGGAACCTGGGTATGTATACACACATGTCAATTGTGGATAATGATGGGGATATACCTGCGTCCAGGATGTTTTATGAGGAGAATTATACCGGGGATAGGAGTCGACAAGCTTGGCGTTGGCACACTTTTCTTGGGGAGTATATAAACTCCCCGAGTGATAATCTTTTTAAAGCGGAGGTATTTAGCTGCCCTTCTCATTCTATTCATACGCGCTCTGATAATGGTGACCCAATCGATGGGGCTCTGACATACTGGGTGAACTCTAGGCAGGTTGATGGAGATAGGGAGCTATGGATGGTTAAGAGTGAAATTGATGATTCAAACCCTGCAGACAATATGAGGATTACCGAGATCCTTAGTCCCGGAACTCTAGCTAGTATCTATGATGTAGCTCAAGATTGGGTTGGTAAGGTGGCGGAATCGGGTGCAGGTGGATTTATTAGTCATGGACCAGGTATTTGGGATGCGCCATGGCCTCGAGCCTCTATGGGGCATGACCCTAATTTGCGGATTGCTTACAAAGATATTCCAAAACAAGATGGCATTCATTATTGGCGTGGTGCGATTGATTTTCGTCATCCAAGAGAGAGTATGAATACAGTGAATTTCGATGGTTCTGGTAGCCGTTTGTTAAATGGTGGCGTGCGCAATAAAAATATGGTAAATCAATAGTTTCTTAGCTAATTTTTCGGTGTAGTCATTTTCCTGAATCCGTGAGCTACATTCTCTGAATTGTCTTGGTCTTTCACCTTCATTGACTTACAACTTTTTTCAAAAGACCTACGGGTATTCCTGCAAAAAGTTGTAAAGTTCTGAAAATAAAATTCCTACGAAATTCTACAAAAGCCAGCTCACGGATTCAGGATTTTCTATACCGGCCCTTAGCTCATATTTATTTATAAATTTCTTCACGATTAACCAGTTAACGATGCATTAAGGTAATCTACAGGTTTTTGCGATGTAGTCATAGCTTTGGAAATCAGTCCAAAAAACATTTTTCTGAGGTCAAATCTTCTGTTGAGCCTAAACTGTAAATCAGCAAGATACCTGAAACCGTATTTCTCGAATTTTAGTGAATGAAATGTTCCAGAAATAGAAGTTTTTACATTACTCAGAATGGTATTCACCCATTTAAAAGTACTTTCGATTTCTTCTTTCTTTGCTTTACTAGTAACTAAAACGTTATGATTACTTACTTCTTTTAAGGCGCTGAAGCCTCTAAGTCCGTCTGAAATTGTATCACAGTTCTCCTCAAGATTATCTATAGCCCATTGTTTAATCACTTCATAAGAAAAACTTGATACAGGATTCAGTTTAACAAAAACTGGATTTCGATTTTCGTTAGTTTCCACAGCCGCTATAAATGGAGATTTGTTTTCTGAACCTCTACCTCGTTTACCTCCTTCCAGTCGACCACCTAGGTAAGCATCGTCTATTTCAACCAAACCTTTAAGTTTATACTTACTGTCTTGCTCATACATCATCTGCATGATTTTCTGCTTTATTAACCAGGCAGTTTTATAATTCACATCAATATGGCGGTGTAATTCTAATGCTGAAACACTGTTCTTTGATTGGCTTATTTGATGCAGAGCTAAGAACCACTTCTGTAGAGGAACTTTCGTACGATGAAATAAAGTGCCCGCTGTTAAACGATGGTTTTTACGGCAGGATTTACATTGAAAGATGGTGCGGCTTCCAGATTCATAGCGGTAATACTTATCACTATCGCATGTCTCACATTTAAAACCATTAGGCCACTTACAGCTTTCCAAGTAAGCACTACATTGATCCTCGGTTCCAAAAGTTTTGATGAATTCTGGAAAACTAACTCCAACTTGAAACTGAATTTTATTCTTAGGCATAATACATCTCCTTATTAGATGTAATTAATATGCTACTAAAAGATAGCTATATCAAGTTTTACACTCTTAACTGGTTAATCGTGAATTTCTTTGTTAAGGTTTAATATTTCTTGCGTATATCTTTAGTGGTTGGTTCATTCAGTATATATAAGGATTTAAAGAATGAAGATGAAAAAGAAGCACGTAAGCTTAATAGAAATTTTAGTTGTTGTAGCCATTATCGGTATTTTGGCATCACTTTTATTGCCCAGTTTAAAGAGTGCTCGTGAATCCGCTAAGAGTGTGAACTGCCTCAATAATTTACGAAATTTGGGTATGTTCACTGAGATGCACCTTGGGGATAATGATGGTAATATTCCACCTCGACTTCTTTGGTATTCTGATGACTATACAGGAGAGGTGAATAATCAAAGTTACCGCTGGCACACATTTCTTGGTGAGTATATTTCTTCCCCTGGAACTAATTTATTTGACGCAAAAGTTTTTAGTTGTCCATCCAAATCAATATTTGTCAGGCAGGATAATGGTCTGGCAACTGATGGGGCCTTGACATATTGGGTGAATAATCATGAAGCCGCAGATGGGCGTTCACCTTGGAATAATAATTGGGGAGTTACCGACCCAGGTGTAGGCAATGACATCCAGGAAGAGTATGTTAATATCACTGAAATCTTAGAGCCAGCTACCCTTGCAAGTATTTACGATGTAGCTCAGGACTGGGTAGGTAGAGTGGCCGAGTCCGGTGCCGGAGGCTTTGTAAGTCACGCGCAAGATATTTGGGATCAAGCATCTCCCGGTCCTAGTAGTTCATCTGAACCTGAAACTCTTATTGGATATAAGCAAATTCCTAGTCAAAATGGTATTCACTACTGGCGTGGTGCAGTGGACTTTCGTCATCCTAGACAGACTATTAATACGGTTAATTTTGATGGCTCAGCCACTCGTCTTATAAATGGTGGCGTAAAAAATAAAAACATGGTCAATCAATAATTTTTTTCTTTCGGCCTGTTAAGGTGCTTTAAATCCTGCGTATATCTGAAGTATAAGAATTTTTCGCTGCACTGGCAGTTTAGTTTTCATCTCATAAATAAAGGTTTTCTATGAATAAGTTTTTTGGCATGGCGCTGGCGGCTTTTAGTTTATTTGCGGTTTCCGCAGAATCAAAAGTAACGGGGATTCACTACTTTAGTGAAAAGCCCACTAGTATTAATAAGCATTGTGGAAATAAATCAGATAGTGACTCAAACTGTTACGCTTGGATACCCAAAGGGAAGTGGGAACAGTCAGCTAAATTAGATATTACGAAAGAAGAAAAAATTGAAGGGAAGTATTCATATAAGTTCACTCTTAGTCATGGTTGGAGTCGCTGGATCCTAGAAATGAAAAAAGGTAAAAGTGTTGATTACTCAGCTTACGATCGCCTCGTTTTTTACCTGAAATCAGCTGATGCAAAGTACTGGGATAGTTTTAAGCTTATCATCGAAAGTCCCAATAAGTGGTATACGAAAGAATTGGCTGAACTTGGTTTTAAAGCTAATGGGCTTTGGCAACGTATCGAAATTCCTATTGCGGACCTCGCAAAAGCTGGAGTAGATACAAAAAATATCACAAAGCTCATGCAGTTTTCCTGGGGAGGTGGTGTAGCAGGCGGTAATGAATTTTATTTGGATAACCTCTGCTTAGAGAAGGGCGCTCGTCAAATGTACGATATTCCTGAGCCCAAAGTTTGGTCGCCAGATATGATCAAATCGAATCCCTTCGAAGATATGACAAGCTATGAACTTGTTTGGAGTGATGAATTTGAGTTTGATGGTTCTCCCAATCCAGATAAATGGCAGTTTGAGGAAGGCTTTTCGAGAAATAGAGAACTGCAGTGGTACCAAAAAGAAAATGCGGTATGTAAAGACGGCAAGCTTATTATTGAGGCTCGTCGCGAAGTTAAGCCCAACCCAACTTATAAAAAGGGTGGTGATTGGAGGCAAGAACGTAATAATATTGAATATACTTCAAGCTCAATTAAAACAAGTGATTTACATAGCTGGAAGTACGGACGTTTTGAAATCAGAGCAAAAGTTGATGCAATAAGTGGTACTTGGCCAGCAATCTGGACCGTGGGAGATCAAGGCCAATGGCCTAGTAGTGGCGAGATTGACCTTATGGAATACTATAAAGGAAAAATTCTTGCCAATACAGTATGGGGAACGAGAAAACGTTGGCATGGAGAATGGAATGCTGCCAAGAAAAGTTTGAGTAGCTTCGGGAAAGGCTGGGATGATCATTTCCATGTATGGCGCATGGATTGGGATGAGAACTATATAAAAATTTATGTCGATGATGTCTTGTTAAATAAAACAGATTTATCTAAAACAATAAATCCTATGAACTGGGGACCTAAGAACCCATTTCAAAGTGAACACCATATAATTCTCAATATGGCACTTGGCGGTGATAATGGTGGGAGGCCAATGGAAGAAGAGTACCCCGCAAAATTTATCGTTGACTACGTACGAATTTATCAAAAAAAATAAATGATTTGGAATAAGTTTTGATTTTTTCGAGCTCTCTAAAAAATAAGAAGAGCTCGTTATAAATCTGGCTTTACAAAACTCGACTAAAATCAAAAGACGTACTTAAAAAATAATTCTCACTTTAATTTGAGAGTGAGCGATTCAAAAAAAATGTTTTTTACTAGGTTTTGTTAAATCTTTACAGTGCAGTTCTGTTATAATTAATATGGGATCGGTAACTTAATGCATTAGCTAAGAGTTTATAAAAAAAAGAAATTTTTTTTGAAGTCTATTAAACAAAAAATATACTAGTACGTATATATTTTAAATTGTTAAGGAAATAAGTATGAGTGATTTCATGGAAGCTTCAAAGACTTATATGGAATTAGTTGATGAACGTAAAATAAGTGAATTATAAGGTCCAATAAATTTTAATGATTTGATATGATCGGCGTAATTGTGTCGATAGTGTATTGAGAATTCATTAGATTTTAAACAATTGGAATAATAATGTTTTGTGAAAAAGCATCTTACAGGGGCTAGATTAATCTCGTTTTATTTAATGATAGGCTTTAGAATTTAATTTCATAAAAAATTTGCACTTCGCACAATAAAAAGTAGACTAGTACGTAATTAGTATATATTTTAATTTAAAAGTCAAGGAAACAAGTATGAGCGATCTCATGGAAGCCCAGGGTAATGATACAGAGTTAGTCACAGAAATAGGCCAAGCCTATGCTCGAATGAAAAAGGAGATTCACAAAAAAATCGTTGGCCAGGATGAGGTGGTAAATAATTTGCTCATTTCCATTTTTGCGGGTGGTCACGTTTTACTTGTTGGTGTTCCCGGTCTCGCTAAAACTTTGCTTGTGACCTCACTTTGTGAGGCGCTTGACCTAGATTTTAAACGTATTCAATTTACACCTGATTTGATGCCTTCGGATATTGTGGGTACAGAAGTTATTCAGGATGATCCAGTGACCAAAGAACGTATGTTCAAATTTATGGCCGGTCCAATCTTCTCTAATATTATCCTTGCGGATGAGATCAACCGTACACCCCCAAAAACCCAGGCGGCACTTCTCGAAGCGATGCAGGAAAAGCAGGTTTCTGTTGGTGGTAAAGTTTATCCACTCTCTAAACCTTTCTTTGTAATTGCAACTCAAAACCCTATCGACCAAGAGGGTACTTACCCACTTCCTGAAGCTCAACAGGACCGTTTCCTTTTTAATCTCTTTGTCGATTACCCAGAAGATCAAGAAGAGATGGATATTGTACGCATGGTGACTTCCGGTGCTTTCGAAGATATTGAGTCGGCAGTCAGCGGTGAAGATATTTTGCGCTATCAGCAAGTTATCAAAAAAGCCCCAGTTTCAGATCACGTTTTGCGTTACGCGATCAACCTGGTTAGAGCAACACGTCACAAAAAGCCCGAAGCCACTTACTTTGTTCGCAAATGGATGGCCTTCGGTGCTGGTCCCCGTGCATCCCTTTCCCTCATTTCAGCGGCTAAATCCAGAGCGATTCTGAACGGCAACTACCACGTATCCACAGAGGACGTGGCAGCTGTTGCCATTCCGGTACTTCGCCACCGTATTGCGCCAAACTTTGCCGCTATGGCCGAGGGTGTGGATTCAGTTGCGATTATCAATCATCTTTTGGAAACTATCCCGCAAAACGCCTAATTGATGAAGGCCTTAGCTAAATATTTAAATCCAAGAGTTATCTCAAGGGTAGGGGCGTATAATATCGACCCTAAGAGCATTGTGGAAGGCAATATTGCCGGTGCCCACAAATCTCCCTTTCATGGTTTCTCTGTGGAATTTGCCGGTCACCGGGAGTATATGCCTGGTGATGACCCGAAGCATATTGATTGGAATGTCTACTACAAGCGCGACAAGTATTTTTGTAAGCAGTATGAAGCTGAAACAAATCTCATTTCTCAGATTTTTTTAGATGCTTCTGAATCTATGCGTTTTAAGTCAGGTGATCAGTCAAAATTAGATTACGCAGCTTACTTGGCTGTGTCTCTTTCTTATCTAATTACCAACGCCCGAGATAGTGTCGGCATTGGCGTCTTTAATGATAAGATCGTCGATTACATGCCGGCTAGTAACGCCATGCAGATGGTTTATAAAATAAGTGATTTGATAGAGAAACGTGCTCCTGCGAAAAAAACCGCTATGGGAGCGAGTCTTATGGACTTTGCTCAACGCATTGGCAGGAGACAAATAGTTGTGGTCATTTCGGATTGCCTGCTCGACTCCGAGGAACTTAATGATGGCCTCTCTCGTTTGCGTTTTGATCATCATGAATTGGTGCTTTTTCATGTGGTTGATCCCATGGAAGTGGATTTTAACCTTAAGGGTATGGTGAAATTCAAAGGCCTTGAAAGCGGTGGTGAAGTTAAGCTTGATGCCCAGCGTGTTCGCAAGCGCTACATGGAGAAATTCACAGAACACAGAAGAAAAATAATGGGCGTTTGTGAAAAAAATCGTTGTGAGTATGTGACGGCGAACACGGGTCAGCCCCTCGAAGAACTTCTCATGTCATACCTCAGTTCGCGAATGACGCATATCAATAGGTAATGTATGTCTTTTATTAATCCATTTTTACTGTGGGCCCTGCCGCTTATTTCTTTACCAGTAATTATTCACTTGCTGAGGAAGAATAAAGTCATTGAGATTGAGTGGGCAGCTATGGACTTCCTCATGGATGCGGTTCAAGAACAAAAGAAGCGTTTCAAAACTGAAGACCTGCTACTACTCATTTTAAGAACTCTGCTGATTTTATTTCTCATTCTCGCTTTGGCTCGTCCAGTTACTAATCTGGTGAGCGGGTCTAGCAGTGAACCCAAGCTCATATCATTGGACGACAGCTTTTCTATGGCCAGTAAAATCGGTAGTCAAAGTCGCTTTGATCGCGCCGTTGAAACAGCGAATCAAATCAACACCTCTGATGACGGCCCCAAAGCCTTACTCATTAACAGCTCAAGTCCAAGAAAACTAATAGCCAATTTTTCCGAAGATAAAAGCTTAGTTACCGAGACTCTGAAGCAAATTAAAGTTGGTGACTTTGGGGGTGATGCCCTGACTTCAGTCCGCGCTTGTTTAGATTTCCTCAAAGATCAAAGCTCAATTCCTCCCAGCATTTACTTTCTTTCAGATTTCCAGGGAAGTCAATGGGCACAGCCAGAGGCTCTTCTTAGCCAAAGCATCAAGGAACTTCAGGAGAAATCTAATTTGGTGTTTGTTCATGTGGGTGATGAAGCTAAAGAAAATTTATCCATTGCTAATTTCCGTGCTCTTCAAGATGCCGCTAAGCTCAATGAAGATGCCTGGTTCACTGTGGATGTAATAAACCATGGGACGGAAGATGCCAGCGACCTTGAAGTTAGGTTTTCTCTCAATGATGAATTATATGAAAGCGTCAGTACAAACATCCCTTCTGGCCAGCAAGTTACGGTCAATTTTAAATGCCGAGTTCAGGAAAGTGGTTTTCATAAAATCAGTGCAGAAATTGGTGCCGACATCAATCTGCAAGACAATACTTGCTATAGTCATTTCTACGCAACGGATAAACTCAAAGTTCTCGTGGTTCAAAATTTTATACCCGAGTCAGTATATGAGAAAAAAAGTTTGTTCTTTGATTTCGCCTTAAATCCTTTTCCAGGAGCCTCAAGCTCGGAAAAAGCGCTGTATGAATTTAATTGGCAGGATGCCCAGGTCTTGGAAACCGAAGATCTTAATAACTACGCTTTTATTATTCTCGACGACCTACAGGCGATGACGGCCTCGGAATTCGATTCGGTTCAGCAGTATATTGCTCAAGGTGGGGGCGTTCTCGTAAATCTTGGTGCCAGTACGGATCCGGAAAACTTCAATCAAAATTTTGTTGAAGGTGGAGTCGTTTCCTGGCCACTCTATGAGGAAAAGTTCGCGATGAAAAAGGGCGGGGACTTTTTGCCTACTCAGATTACTAATGAAGACAGCCAGCTTTGGAGTTTTGCGGACTCCGCAGATTCACTGGAAAGTTTTAAGATCAAGCAGGCTTTCGGTCTATCCAAAGTTGATGGCAATGGTCAATCCTATATGGAATTAAAGCGCGAAGACGAGCAAAACCTGAGTCTTATTTCCTCCTTTGAATACGGTAAAGGTAAAGTTATGGTATTTACCAGCGGTATGGATCTAGAGTGGAACAATTTTGCGACTCGCCCTTATTTCCTTCCACTGTGTCGTCAGTTAAGTTCCCAGCTTATAAAAGATGAGCATCGTATTATTGAGCGCAGTGTTGGCGAGTCATTGTACAAAGAACTCTCTGATGATAAGAGTCGCAGTACTTTTGACCTCAGTACACCCGATCAGCTCAAAGAGACTTACAATGTGCAAATAAAAGATCAGAAGTCCATTCTCAATATAGAGGAGTTTAAACTGGCGGGGATATATAAACTTAAAGAAAGCGGCTCTACTCAAGAAGAGTTGATTTCTGTGAACTTAGATTCTAAGGAGAGTGCCGTAGCATCAATGAGCCTGGAACAGCTGAAAAATACTTACCCAGAAGTCACTGTGATGTCCAGCTCAGATCAACTTTCCACAGCTAGTTCAAGTCATGGAACTGGGCTCTCTAAATTCTTTTTGATTCTCGCGATATTATGTTGGCTAGGAGAAAATATCCTCGGGCTGATCATTAGCAGGAGGGCAGCAAGTTGAATAGCTTACTAAAATTATTCTACGCTAATGACAATACTGAAAGCATTAGCTCTTACGAACTTACCCTAGCGGGTGGATTACCTTCATGGCTCTTTGTTTTACTTACATCGGCACTTCTCGCATATGCCTTTGTGACTTATCTCAAAGAAAGTCCACAGATGAGTAAAAAGCTCAGAGTTACACTTTCCTTAATTCGTTTCAGCGTTGGTTTTCTTCTACTGCTATTATTCTTACAGCCTACAGTGAAAATGGATACACAGGAAAGTAGTCGTACGGTTCTTCCAGTGCTTATCGATGTTTCCAGCAGTATGAGCATTACTGAAACTAAAAGCAGCGATGATTACTTACGCCAAATGGCCGAAGCTTGCGGACTCCGCAAAGATGAAGTTTCCAAACTTCAGAGGATCGATCTCGTTAAAGCCATACTCAATAATCAGGAACTAAATTTAATCAATAAACTTCAGGACAAGTACAGTGTTAAGCTTTACATCTTTGATCAGCAGACTCGTCAGCTCAAAATTGATGAAGAACTTATCGAACTGCCGCAAGCTAAAGGTGAAGCTACATCTCTAAGTTCTGCCGTGCGCTACGTCGAACAAAGCCTTCGTGGTCTTCCCCTCGCGGATATCATTCTTTTTACGGATGGTGTTCATAATAAAGGAAGTTCACCACAGGAAATGGCTGCTGAACTTAAGAGTAGAAACGTACGCCTTTTTCCGGTTGGTATTGGTATGCCGGAAAATATTGATGTGCGAGTCGAGAGCATCGTTATGGACGACCTACTTTTTGTCGATGATGAAGTGGAAGTTAAAGTCAATTTTGCCGCAAGTGGTATAGAGGATGGTATCTTACCAGTTCAACTCAAAATGGGTTCCAAAATTGTTCGATCAAAGAATGTAGAATTCCGCAATGGACGCTTCAGCGAACGTTTTGTGATTAAGCCTGATCAAAAAGGAGATTTTAATTTCTCTGTAGAACTGGAGCAGTACCCGGATGAATTCTTTATGGATAACAACATCCAGAATAAACAAATAAAAGTGATTGATTCCGAAATCCGCGTTCTTCTAGCCGTTCAAAATCCAAGTTGGGAATATCGCTACCTCAAAGGGATGCTCGATAGCGATAAACGCTTTAAAACAAAAGTTTTTATCCGTACAGGTGATAGCAGTCGCAGCTCGCAAGACGATCAGTTCCTGGATGCTTTCCCAGTGGACAATTTAGAGGAAACGGACATTATTATTCTCAATAATCTCGAGCGCGATTATTTCAGCTTTGACGACATGAATAAGCTTCAGGACTTTGTTGCAAAGCAGGGCGGTTCATTACTTATGATCAGTGCTTCCAGTGGTACGCCATCTTCTTATGTTGGGACGCCTATTGAAGAAATGCTGCCGGTAACTATTAGCAAAGTTCAGGAAAGTGATGAGCTGGATACTAAGCGCAGTAGAAATCGGCCCTTTAAACTCGACTTAACTCCAGAAGGTCGCGATAGCATTATTACCCGCCTTGTTCCGCTTGCAGAAGAAAACGTTAAGGTATGGCAAAAGCTTCCAAGTCAGCACTGGTACTACAAAGGTATTAAACGCCTTAAGCCCGGGGCAACAGCCCTGGTTAAACACGGGAGTGTAAAAAATGAGTATGGTTCAATTCCGCTCATGTCTTATCACCGCTGTGGTGATGGTCAGGTGTTATTTCTGGGTTTCAATTCTGTCTGGCGCTGGCGTTATAAAGTTGGTTCCCTCTACACGGACCGTTTCTGGTCTCAGACAATTCACCACATGGGTTTAAATCACCTTCTAGGAACTAGTAAAGGAGTGCATTTTCAGACTTCCAAACGCGATTATTCAGCGGGTGAAAAAATACCTCTCAGCGTGAAAATTGTTGGTAATGCCCTAAGAAGTGGAGATGAAAAATCTGTTGAAATTTTAGCGGTCGAATTGGAAAGTGGTGAAGAGAAAAACTTTAAACTGGCTCACAGTGGAAGTAAGGGGAGTTATGCCGGTCAAATCGTTCTTCCAGAAGGTGCCTGGGACCTGCAACTTGATGATGAAAAGCACCGTTTGAGTGTAAGTAAATCACAGCTTGAATTTGAACGTGTTTCCATGGATAAGACAGGACTCACGGAATTAGCCAATTTATCTGATGGGCAATTTATTGAAATTGCTGACCTGGATCAAATTCCCGAACTCATGCTAGAAAAACCTCGTACGAGAAGTGTGATCTTAGAAAAGAGTCTATGGGATAACTTCATATTCATTTTACTCGTAAGTTTACTGACAGCGGCTGAATGGCTGTTGAGAAAAAAGGAGAATTTACCATGAGTCAAACAATTGATCAGCTAAATGCTGAGCTCGAAAGCCTCAGTAAAAAGCTTCGTCAGCAACTTTTAGTCAAAGCTATATTCGAGGGCCTTGCTTACTTCTTCATCGGCTTAATGATTTTCTTTCTACTTGATCGCATGGGCGATTTCCCGATTGTCTTTAGAATTCTTATCTTACTATCGGGAATTGTCTCAATTCTTTTTTACCTCAAAAGCAAATACTGGTTAAATTACACTTACCCTTACAGCAAGGAAGAAGTGTCCTTACTCGTTGAAGAGAAGTTCCCGCAATTTCGCAGTCGTCTCATTTCGACGTTGCAGTTTAGTAAAAATAAGCCCGGAAAAATGGTTTCCGCTGACTTAGTTGGCGGAATGATGAATCAGACTTTCGATATGTACGGTGATTATGATTTCTCTGAGATTGTCGATGCTGAAGCCCTAAAGAAAATGCTTAAAACTTTTGCTATTTCTTTAGCCGCTATCGTGCTTATGAGTCTTATAGCGCCACATTCTTTCCCTATTTATCTTCAGCGTTTTTATTCGCAAGTGGCTTACCCAACCAACACTCAGTTTGAAGAGATCACTTTGCCTGCATACTCCATTGCGGGTGAAGAAACTTCGATCACCATTAAAATGGTCGGAGAGCTTCCAGCGTCGGGATACATCACTATTTCAAGTGATGAAAACGATGCGGAATACGAAATCATGCAGTCTGAGCAAGCAGGAACTTATCAATTCGATATACCTGCGCAAATGGCTGATTTATCACTGCGCTTTAAGATTGGCGATTACTCCAGCCAAGTTTATGACTTGCCCGTAAAGAAGCGCCCGGCCATTTCTCAGTTAACAGTTGAGGTGATTCCTCCTCCTTATACAGGCATAAAACCCTTTATTGAGCAGTCCGGCAACCTTCAGGTGCCCTATGGCTCAAAACTCAACTACTCGGTAAAGTCCAGTAAAGAGCTCAGTAAATTTAAAGTGACTTCGAAAATAGCTGATTTTAACCTACCGCAAATTCAGGGTAGTAAAGATAAGTGGGATTTCAGTTTGCTTGCGGAAAACAAAGTCAATTATTCATTTATGATGCTAGACCAAGATCAGCTCTTGAGTAAAGGAATCCCTGAATTTCGCTTGCGAGTCAAAGCCGATAGAGCTCCGCGAATTCGCTTAATAGAGCCCTCAGCAATGCGAGAACTTTCTCCCGTCAGTCGCATGAAACTTGAAGCTGAATTTGAAGATGATTACCAAATATTTTCAGTAAAAGTTCTCTACACGGTTATTGATAGTGAATATGATCAGGACCTGGATTTTGACGAATTTAAAACTTGGAAGAGCTTTGATGACATCAATGCCAAAAACTTCACGCTCAAAGAAATCTGGGATAATCGATCTATCGAAGTCGAAGCGGGTAAAAACCTCAAGATTCGACTTCAGGTGACAGATAATGCACCTGAGCCGCAAGTCAGTTTCTCTCAGGATATTTTAGTTCCCATTATTTCTCAGGAAGAACTAAAAAGCCGACTCGCTGACGAGTTTATTAACTCAGTTGAGCCTGTCGAAGATATTTTACTTAAATTAAATGATGTAAACCGCAAAATGGATAGACTAGGAGATAAATAATGAGAAACGGATTAAGTCTTTCACTGACCTTGTTTTTACTGAGCTCAACTTTTGCGGATGACGCAAAAATTAAAGAAATGCGTCAGCACATGGCCAAGACCCGCCAACTTAAACGCAGCACCATGACGATTAAGAAGAATTTGATTGAAATAAGAAATCAAATGCTCATGTCCGGGGTTATCGAAGAGTCGATGATCAATGTAGTGGACACAGTTCTTGAAGAAGCAGATAAGGCCGGTTCTCAATCACTGCAGTCGGCTGTTCAAAATCTTATGCTGGCTTTGGATGATTCTTCTCGCAAAGATGAATACTTAAAAAATGCCTCAGACGAACAGAAAAAAGCTATTATCTCCTATGAAAAAATTCTCGAAGAAGCGATTCGTGAAGCTGAGTTTGAAAAAGCTCAGGCCAAGCTGGATGAGTTAATTGAACAAATGGATCAGCTCAATGAGAAAACTCAGGATGCCAGTAACGAGGAGCAATCCCAAGATCAATTAGAAAAACTTGCAGATCAGCAAAAGGAAATCTCTGATCAGGCTGAACAATTAGAGAAGTACCTAGAAAAGCTCGAAGAGAAAAAGCAGCAGGCTGAGGAAAAACAAGACAAGCAGGAAAAAGAACAAGAAGGTCAGCAGCAAGAAGATAAAGATCAAGAAGCTAAAGAAGATCAGCAGCAGGAAGATAAAGATCAAGAAGCTAAAGAAGATCAGCAGCAAGAAGCTAAAGAAGATCAGCAGGGCTCTGAATCTGGAGAAGATGAAGTTGATGAGGAAGAGCAAAAAGAAGGTCAAGATGAAAATCAGTCAGTCAATGATCCTTTGACTCAAGAAAATATGCAGGAAATCAATGAGGAATCTGATGACATCGCTGAAAAGATTCAGGATGGCGATTTAGCTGAAGCAGCTCAGGAACAGAAGGACCTCCTTGAGAAACTTAAAGAGATGAGTGAAAAAGCTCAAGCCTCTAGCAATGATCCACAATCAAATGAAGACCCAGCAGAAACTGAAGATGGCATTAGCTCAGAGATGAAAGAGCTCGCTGATTCAATTGAAGATCAAATCGCTCAACTCGAAGACCTGGAAGCCGAGTCAGATGGTGCACCAGAGGAAAGCGAGAGCTTTGATGACGCCTTGGCAAATCAGGAAGAACTTAGCCAGGCGGGACAGGATTCACAGAACGAAGATGTGCAAGACGCTCTTGATAAAGCAGGTGATAAACTTGCAGAAGGTGACTTAGAAGCAGCTAAAGATGAATATGAAAAGGCCATGGCTTTAAGTCTTAAGCCCAATGATCAGAGTGGAACGGGTGAAGAGGACCCGAGCCAAGAAAGTGAGCAGGGTGATATGGCCGCAAAACCGGGGGGAGAAGCCCAGGAACAAACGGCATCATCCCAGAATCAAAAACAGAAAGCTCAAGAAGGAAGTGGAGGCAAATCTCAGTCAAGTGAGCCAGCCCTCGCCAAAAATACTTCAAGTTCTAAAAGTTCGAGTCCGGGTATGTCAGCCGGGAAAGAGGGGAAATCAGGTCAGGGCGGCAAAAGTGGCAAAGCATCAAAAGCATCTGAGTCTGGCGGTGGTTCAGAATCCATGGGGAATTCTTTTAAGACTGCTTCTTATGAAAAGAAGAAAGCCTGGGAAAAGGAATTCGAAAGCTTTGAGGGGCAAAAGATGCAGGGACGTCTAGAGCAGGCGCCTCAGCAGTACCGTCAGCTTGTTAAGCAGTATTACGAAGCTATTGCGAGGCAGAAATGATTAAAAAATTAAACAAAAATCAATCCGCCTGGTTAAGAGTAAAAAAGTTGATAAAAAAGTGTTTGCCCGTACGGCGAGGACCCTTGCGAGGAGAGTATGAGAGGGGCAGAGCCCTTCTCATCATGAGAAATAAATTTATTTATCTACTGATACTTTTATCCTGCGTCTCCTTATCTGCACGCGAAACCACAGTACCCATTTCAGCTGATTTGAGCCAAAGTCTAAATCGCGGACTAAAATATCTGGCTTCAACCCAGCAAGAAGATGGTTCGTGGAACGGAAACCACGGCCGCAATGTTGGCGAGACCTCGCTGTGTCTCATGGCTTTTATGTCCATGGGCAATCTTCCCGCTGAAGGCGAGTATGGTCATGTAGTCGGCAAAGGTGTTAACTGGGTTGTGGATCAGGCTAAGCCAAATGGTCTCATTCAGTACTCGAATCAGGAAAAGCAGGCTGCAGTGATGTACGGCCATGCTTTGGCAACATTGATGCTTTCGGAAGCTTGGGGGCAAAGTCGAAATCAGGAAATTGGTAAAGTCCTTCGCAATGCAGTGAAACTCATCCTTGAAGTACAGGGCAAAAAAGGTGGCTGGGGCTACAAGTCAATCCCTGAAGACGGCGATACCTCAGTCATGGTTATGCAGATTATTGCCCTTAAATCCGCCCAGGATGCGGGTATTTATGTTCCGCAAAAAACAATTCAGAAAGCATTATCTTTAATTAAAACGCGTTTTAACGAAGCGCGAAAGATGTATGGTTATACGACGACAAAAGTCAGTAAGAATAATTACGGCTCCAGTGCCGCGGGAACCTGCATCATGTTTATCTGTGGAGAAAAAGAAAAGAAGTACACTGAAGAGGCTGTAAATTCACTCTTAACGATTATGCGCAACGATCCAAAGAAACAAAAAGTAGGGCATATTCCTTACTTTCTTTATTATGCTTCAGTTGCATCTTACAATCAGGGTGGAGATGCCTATCGTGAATGGGCCAAACTTTTGGAAAAATATTTAATTCGTGAACAGAAAAGCAAAGGCGAATGGGGCTCTTATTATCAGACGGCTTTCTGTATTTTAGGAGCAAGTTTGCCTTATCAATACATTCCGGTATACCAAAAATAATGAAGTATTTGGGTCTAATATTTTTACTAAGCTTCGGTTTATGTGCTGATGTCGTTTTACATAAAGATGGCCGTAAAGAAGAGGGGGAGCTCAAATGGAATCAATCAAAACTTCAATTCAATGGGAAGGAATTAAATCTCAATAATGTATTCAAGCTTCGTTTTGATCGTCCCTTAGTAGCTAATGCAGGTGAGTACATTATCTTCAAAAATGGGACTATGCTCAGAGCTCAAAGCACAAAACTCCTGAGTAATGAGAACTCCCTTTTAGTCGATTACCGAGGTGAAGAGAAAAAAATTAAGCTTGAACTCATTAGCGCAATTTCCTTTCAGGGTGCTCATTATCCAATGAGTGAAGCGGCAGGTTTTTATACACTAAATAACTTCCATTACCCGGGTGAAGCTACGTATTTCACTAAATCCAGTATAGGCCAAAGCAAACCATCTAAGAAGCGCCACAAGAAGTCTTTGCTCAATTCCTTAGTTATACAAAAGAGAGCTTTCAGTAGTTCTGATTATGTTTTCAAAACTACTTCAAGAGAAATTATTTACGGGAAAATTCTTGAGCAAAAAGACGATTATTTATTAATCGAGACGCCCATTGGTGCTGTAGCCTACCCACACAATGAGTTGTGTCAGATAGCAGCGAACAAAAATAATTTCGCAATAAGTGAAAAAGATATACGTGATATAAAATATACGGCTTTTATCAATCAGTGTAGAGCACTAACTTTTAACAAGTCTTACACTCAGGCAGCTATAAATGAATCCGGTTTTGCTGCGGATCATTTCATTTCACTGAACTCACGTACTGAATTTACTCTAAGCCCAAAGCAGGGATGTAAAGCGATCTCTTTTTCTATGACGACTGACCCAGGGACGAGCAATGGTCATGCTGTTTTAATTATTAGCCAAAACGGTAAAGAGTTATTTAAACAAGAGATTTCTTCAGGTCAGGAATTATCCAATATCTATTTGCTCGTAAGTCAGGGGGATCTTAAAGTTTTACTTGATTACGGAAAAGGCGGTTCGGCCGGCGATTATATAATTTTGCTGAACCCGCAATTTATTGGGGCTAAATAATGAAGATATTTCACTTAATTCTTTTATGTAGCTGCACGGTTTTTTCGGCTGATTGGAAAGCCAATATTGCGGAGCTTAAACCTGAGTTGATTATCGATTTTGCCCACGATAAGAAACTCGAGCAAGGGCTGATGCAGTCGCTGGAGAAAAACAGTGCCGCTGCTTGTCCTTTTAATGCACCAGTCGGTAGCATAAGGTTTGTACAGGATAAAGGTGTTAAAACCCCGAGCCAGTCTATTGACTTCAAAAAAGGGATACACCAGCCAAAGAGAGCATTTGCGGTATATCGCTACAGTGCCATGCTTCCAACAGATATGAAAGTCCTTGCTAAAATTCAATACGGTAAGCTATTTAAAACCTACTTAAACGGCAAGCTTTTGGCTCAGCACGACAGTGGTTTACTCTACCATCGAGAATCACCCTTTCAGACTCTCTCGTTTAAAAAGGGTCGCAATGATCTCGTATTTATCTCCATGACCAAAGATCAGCATATCCCACACTTAAGGGCCGTTCCTTACAGTGAAAAACTTAAGGAGGCCTTTAATAAATACCTCAGCAAATTTGATAAGATTAAACAGCAGGATATGGAAGAGTGGCTTAACTTTCAGCTGGCACTGCGCTCATCCGATTTATTTGAAGCTCAGGCTCACGGCATACGACAAGTAGTCAATTTAAACTACCAGCAGCTTCCTCAGGGACGCATAAGACATTTCTTTCATATGGGAATTCACCCCCGTGTGATGTCCAAAGTTATGGGAAGTATTGACACCGAAAAAATTGTAGACTTGATGATCGCCATAAATCACCCTCATATCAAGAGTTATTTCGACACTCTCGCGATTGAAGGACGTGGTAAAGAAATCGTGCAGTTTTTTGAACTCTATGCAAAAAAGTATAAGGCCAAAAGCGGTTATAGTTGGGGGAACAATCTCTATGCGATTGCAGAATTTATTCTCATGCAGGGCGATGCAAAATCCGCCCATGAAATGTTTTTACTTTTTAAGAAGGTAGCCGATCAGAAAAACAAGTCTACACAGAAGAATATCGAGTACGCCTTACTAGAATCGCAGGATGAGTCGGGTATTAGACCACGCTTTACTGCTGATCCCGAAGTCGAGGTTTTTGTCAATGACCTCGATCGACTTTTTGAGAGAAAAGCTGATCGCGATACCTTAGCCCAAGTCTATAAAATTATACGTTCAAATCAGGACAAGTTATTCAGTCGTGATTATCAGCTTGTTTCACTAAAGACTTACTTTCAGCATAAATTAAGTTCAATACCGGATTTTGCGGATCAGTTTTCTGCTTATTTAAAAGAGCGTTACTCCAGTCGCGTGGCTAAAGCCATCGAGACTTTTGATATAGACAAACTCCAAGATTATTTGAGGGAGACTTCCGGTTTGGCATCATTCCCCAAGGCTGAAGCAATGCTTATGCAGGAGTACTTTAATCGTGGCGATTTATCCAATGCAAAAGCCTATGCCGATCGTTTATTAAATAATGCGAACTTCGCAAAAGAGGCAGCCGCGTACCTGCTAATTATCGAAAAGGAATTGGAAGTAGCAAATGAACTGCGTCAGAAACTACCACAAGAATTATTGGAAGCTTCAGTTCAGTTCAAAGGTCAAACTATTAAATTAAAAGCCCTAGCGGATCAATGTCGTTCCAAGGAAACTGCATCCAAAGGTCCGGGCAGTCTTCTTGTGAAAATTCCTCTTGCCTCAGATTTAAAAAGCACGGTGGATGGACGTACATCGGAGTTTGACTGGGATCAATATTTTATTCCTAGGTCGCAAAGAAAATTAGTTAAAGCTAATCAACAATGGTTTTCTTCCAGTCCAATTGGAACAGAAGTTTCCGATTCACAAGGAAAAATTTTGTGGAATAATTATTCCTTCATGCCGGCTGATGATCGTATTCAAAATTCCCCCCGTTCGTACAAGGGGGCCGTAATTAATAAGCATTACTACAATCTGAATTATAATAGTTCACAAAAGACCTTCACTCTTCAAAAAAGAAATCTCAAAGGAGAAATACAGTGGGATAGCAGCTACCTGAAATCCTTTAGTAAGTGGGAGCCCTGTAGCATACCTTTTTCCAAGATGGACAGCAATATTATTCTTTTAGTTGAGCGCGATCGTCAGGCTGCTCCAGTCTTTGCCATCGCGTTTATTGATCTGGAGTCTGGAGAACTTGAATCTGTTCAATCCCTAGCCAAAATACGCGACCCCTTTAAGCAGGAAGGTCATTACGATATTTTTAAAAGTCTTCTTCAATTCGATAATTTTTGCGAAGACCGCGAAGCTATTTATTTATACTCGGGATCTGGTCTTGTGGCGAAGGTTAATGCCTTTGAAAAACGTATTGAATGGGTTCGCTCTTGCCCACAAAAAATGAGAAAATATCATGAAGGTGATTCATTTGATTGGACTAATCCTGCAAGAACCGCCTCTCCTTATTTGACTGTTATTGATGGCAAATTAATTCATTTTGATAATGCATCTATGAGCTGGTATGCACTGGATTCAGCAACGGGAGAAATTCTATGGAAAAACTCCTTGGATCTACCAACATATATTCACTCCAGATCCGAGAGTAAAATTGTTTTTTCTCATCTCAATAGTCGAAATCAGCACATGCTCAAGTCACTTTCAATTACTAGCGGCCGTGTCATTTGGCAAAAACATTTAGGCAACCTTTCTCTCCAAGGTGAGGGGACGCTTAATAAAAATGTTGTCTATCTACCTGTGAAACGTGGAATTGTTTCTTTCGATCTTAAAAAGAAAGAATTACTTGGTCGTAAACTCCTTAATATCAGCCCCGAACGAATTGCTAAATCTAATGATAATTTCCTCGTTTACGGAGAGGGTAACGCTTTTCTACTCAGAGCCGATGGTCAGCTACCCTCGACACTCGATGACAACGCTCAAGAAATCAATCTCACTTTGGGAAAGGCTGATGAAATTGACCTTAAATATTTTTCTAATGATGGCCTAATTTCCTTTTCATTTAATAGCATTTATTTTAAGGAACGACCGATTGCTCATTCCCTTGATAACCCAGCCTACAGCATCATTCAGTACTTGAATGATTATGCGCTCATTAAAGAATCTACAATTGTTAATGGGCAGTACTCACCATCTCAATTAGTTTGGCAAAAACGCTTTCCGAACTTCATGCTCAAAGAGAAAAAAATCCTTGCCTACAGCTCCGGTTCTGTCAGTGTTTTTAATACATATAACCTTAAGTCTGAGTTTCTTTATAAGCCCATAAGTGGGGAAGTTATTTATGCAGCTCGCTGGAACAAAAATCATCTTTATATTCTTTGTTCAGATGGAAGTCTTAAGCAGTTCGATTTAAAGACAAAGAAACAAACAAAAGAATTTTTTCTAAGTGCTCGTGATTTTATCATCAAGGAAGACCGCTTGCTTAGTTTCCCCCACGCACATACAGCTAAAAATAAAGTCTATCAGATCACGGACAAACTCAGTGAAATTAAAATCCTTGATAAACGCTACCACATGGGGGACCAGCTGCAAAGTAATTCCTATACTCAAGGCTGGTTAACTCATCACGCTCTTAATATCTTTGATTTCAGGAAACTAAAAATGCATGAGATGCGCATGGGCCACACGCCGCATAGATCCTGGCGTTTATCAGAAAGGTACGCTGCAACGAATTATGGTGATCTCCTGGATCTATCTGATGGTAAATATAAAAAGCATAAATTTAATGCGCTGGGGAACAAAGGTTTTGTCCATGGTCAGGGCAGTGATTATATCTACGCATCTAATAATGGCTTAATTAAACTGGAACGTTTCTCTGAGTTTATGAAAGTTTATGATGACAATCTCACTAAAGGAAAACAGTTTAAAGGTTGGTGCCGAGAAGTAGATGATCAACTTGTTGTTGTCAGTAATAAAATGAGAAATGTCTATGATTTAAAAACAAGCAAGCTCATCTCGCGTATGATGATTGACGGCCCAAGTACAGAGGCTACAATTTTGACGGATCGTAGTTTAATAAAAGTTCACAAGGGTTACAGCTACCTCTACAACTCTCTAAATTTACCTTCTGAAACAATTGCTTATAACCCCAAGAAAATTGATTCTTTATTTTGGCAAAAAGCAAACCCTAAATTCTGGTATGGGAAAAATAATTATCCCATACCTGAACTTGAATACCGTTTGAGTGATAACTCAAAAGAGCTTCAATTACAGGTGAGATTTAAAAATCATGCAAAACTGCTTAATCACTTTGGCGTATCGCTCAATAGCCACCGCTTTCACGATGCTTTTTATGCGGAATTTACGGAAAAGGGCAGCAATGTTGGTCATCTTGTAGGAGATAATCTAAAAGAACCATTTAAACATCACTTTTCAGCAGATGGCTATGAGTATCTGGAAATAAAAATTGATAAGCCCGATTTAATGGCCAATCACTTTGATGGCTTTTTAAGTTTTGAGCTCTCACTTCTTGATCAGGGTGAAAAAGTCGGTTCCATGCGCTTTGGATCAGTGTATCAGCCCAATACTTCCTCTCGTGAAAATACCTGTGGTACTAGATCTTACCTTGCAATGGATAAAGAACGCTATGCAAAACTGGATAAGCTCTATGCGGAAAGCAAGGTTCTGCTCGCTGACGGAGAAAGCTTATCACAATTTATTAAAGCCCGCCGTAATCACCACAGCATAGCATCTAATGTTACTTATCTGGAAGAGCTATTAACTCGACACAGCAAAACAGTTCAGGCGCACAATGTTTTATCCGTTCTTTTCATTGAATACCTTAGATCATTAAATCTCGATGAGTTCACTAATTCAGATCTACAGAGGGCATTTAATCACTGTAAAAAACTCGCAGATAAACTCGGTCTCAAATCGTATGACCGAGCCTTGTCTTTCTGCGTTATTGATTTCAATAAAAATAATAATGCCTATGTTTTACCAACTCATGCAAAATTAATGGGAAGGGGTAGCGTTTACCTTGACCTTAGGGGTAGCCTGCAATTTGCCGCTGCAGATGGACGCGTAGCTCTGCCCATGGGTTTCTTTGGAGAGCAGTTAAAAGAACTCGATCGCCTTGAACTCGAAAGCCCACGTAGATTTAAAGCGGTACTTGGATCATTTGAGCTCTTCCACAAGGGTAAACTAAGTCCTGTAATTGATAGTGAGGCGGGGGCACAAGCAGGATTAAAAGAAGGTAACTGGAAAAATGCTCATGAGGCCCAGTTTGATTTTTATGCTTCTCAACGCAGTAAAAGCTGGTACCCCAAAAGTGATCGTATTCGTGTGCAAAAAATAGCTTTTGAGTCATTGGATATTGATTATAACTGGGATGAAAAATCCTTATTGCTGAATTTAACCTGCAACCCTCTTAATAGATGGCGTGCCAGTGAGATGTTGAAGAAGTATATTCAACTTAAGGGAGCAGATGACCTCGTAGAGCTGTGCTCCGAAATTTTAGCCAATGATTCTGCTAATGCCCATTTGCTCGAAGCTATCCTCGAGGAATATGGAGAACATGCTGGCAAAGATCTTAAGAACTATCAAAGCTTAATGAGCAAAGCGCGTGTGCCAATTAACCTTCGCAGAACGATGTCCCTGGAAAACTTCGCTGACCAGGACTGGCAGCAACTAGGGCCAGTTAATACCGAAAAATCTGCAAACCTGGACCTGCTCTCCAAGCCAGAGGAAAACCTTCGTAAATCCACTTTTAAGCTTTCCAATGAAAGTGTACTCAGTTTCGTGCCGCAGCAAGACAATGGCAAGAACTTCCCCGGTTTCATGTACCTGCGTAAAGAATTTACTTCGACATCTTCATCAAATGCCTACCTGCACATTAAAGTTCAAGATAGAAGAAATACTTTCAATAACCTTCGCATTTGGCACAACGGCAGCGTACTGGAAGATACCGTGCTCAACCGGGATCAATACCAAAGTAATATGATAAAAATCCCCCTCCGCAAAGGAAAGAACTCAATACTCATCAAATACAGCTTTGAGTATTACACCAATCTTAAATTTAAACTCGGCAACGTCTATGGTGGAGACCTTTCATACATCAAGCGATAAGCACAGTTATAAACTACCTTCCATAAGGACTTTGGATCTAGTTCAGTGTCCAAAATTCAAAAAACTTTATGTGGATGTTAGTTATAAGAATACATTTCGATTAACTGTTAAGATTAAAGGTTTTAACTAAAACCCTCGCTATTGCTAATAGACTTAAACTCTTGCATAATCTTAAATATGACTAAATAGGATTTAATTATGAAACTTTACGCAATACTTTTGGCCTTTCTCTTCAATGCGCATGTATTACTTGCGGCAGAGGTGACTGTGACAGTAAGTTCAAAAGAAAGAGATATACAAACTTTTGATGGTGGAAAGGTTTTTGATGGACAAATGCAGAGTCGCTGGAGTTCTGAGTTTGCTGATAAGCAGTTTCTGAAAATCGTACTTCCTAAAGCGCTCCCTATTAAGACAATTGAGGTGATCTGGGAAAATTCTTACGCCAAGCATTATAAAGTCAAGATAAGTGAAGATAAAAAGGGCTGGAACTTGATTCATAACAATAAGAATAAAGAAAGTAATTCGTCAGATCTGATACAAATCAAAAAAGATAAAAATACCCGCTATATCAATTTAGAATTTATTAAAAGAGCAACACCTTATGGCTTCTCAATATTTGAAATAAAGCTCAATGGCAAAATCTTAAAAAACTTTTTAAAAGAGCATGGGATTGAAGACTATGAGCTCATTTCTATAGTCGAAGGAAAGGATCAAAACTCTAATAAAGAAACACAAAAAGAGACTAAACCGAAAAGTCCAAGTCCTAAGAAAGAGAGTGCTCCTATAAAAATAAATAAGGAAGATAAGCTCATCTATATTTAAGGCTTTACTTACTTCCGCTTATTCCTACGCTGAATAAAAAACGCAGTTCAAATGAACTGCGTTTTTATGATTACTTGCTACTGAAAGAATAGATTGTTTTACTTGAGTAGACTTCGCCAACTTTAAGGATTGTTGAGGGGAAGTGGGCTTGATTAGGTGAGTCGGGGAAGTGTTGAGTTTCCAAGCATAATCCACCGCGTTGAACATAGTTTTTACCACCTTTGCTCGCCAAGCGCCCATCTAAGAAATTACCTGTGTAAAATTGTATTCCGGGTTCTTCAGTGAAGACTTCCATGTAACGACCTGTGCTTTCTTCATAAACAGAAGCAGCAAGGCTCATCTTTTCATCTTCATTTTTGTTGAGAACAAAGTTGTGATCAAAACCATTGCCAAATTTAATTTGTTCGTGATTGGCCGTGATATCAGGAGAAATTGTCTTTGTTTTGGTGAAATCAAAAGGAGTATTCGCAACGGGGGCAATTTCGCCTGTGGGAATCGCTGTAGCATCAGTGGGAGTGTAATGATCCGCATTGATGAACACGAGGTGATCTAAAACATCACCATTGCCTTCGCCTTTTAAGTTGAAGTAGGAATGGTTGGTGAGATTGATAGGCGTGTCTTGATCACTTGTGGCGTGATAGCTAATTTCAAGGTCGTTGTTATCCCAGAGTTTATATTCCACAGTGATGTTGACTTCGCCAGGGTAGTTTTCTTCGCCATCAGCTGAAGTATAAGTGAGTTGAAGTCCGGTGAATTCCTCACCGGAAAGTTCTTCCGCTTTCCATACAACTTTATCTAAACCGATATTGCCACCATGGAGGTGGTTTTCGCCATTGTTGATTGCCAATTGATAAGTCTTGCCATTGAGAGTGAATTGACCTTTGGCAATGCGATTGGCAAAGGGGCCTGCCGTGGAACCAAAGTAAGGTTTGTCGACTGCCGTCAGGTATTCGTCAAGGCTATTGTGACCAAGTGCGATGTCCGCAAAATTACCATCGCGGTCTGCAGTGATAATAGAGGTGATGATCGCTCCATAATTAGTGATTTTCACCGTGGTGCCTTGTTCGTTTTTTAAAGTGAAGAGTTGAATAGAGCTGAAGTTTTCTGTAGAAATACTCATGTAATCATTTCCTAAAATAATTTAATTTCCCCAAAGTAATCGGAGTGCTTGGCTATGCAAAGTATATGACGTGTTTAGTTAAGAGCTCATTTGCTCTTGATAAAATGCTACGGAGGGAAGGGCATAGGGACGGAATTTCTTTAAAAGGCCATTATGGTCTTGGTAAAGTAGGGCCGTGTGCAGTTCCAGTTTCGAGGCTTCGCTATTGTCAATGCAAGCTAATGAGTCGGTTTGAGACATTTGACTGAGGAGGCGTATGTCGAAGTCTTGAAGAAGCTTATTGCTCAAAATGCGCTGATAACTGGAGAAGGTGTCACAGTGAATGATAAAGTGAATGTTGTGTTCAGGTCCCTGTTGAATTAATTCTTCTAATTTATCGGCACTAGATTTTTCAGTTTCGTCCCAAGAAAAGTCTTCTTTTTTCTGGAGTTTTCTGAATCGTTGTAAGTCAGCCGCAAAAACGTAAAGTGCCGAATCTTCATTATTATCTTGCCTATTAAGAAGTGTATTATGGAGTTCTTCAATGAGTTTTTCTACTTTGTCTGGCAAAACAACCTTTATTATTCCTTCCAGCAAATCAAAATAACTTTGTGATTGAACGTCACCTTGAGAGCCGTTGAGAAGGAAGAATTGAGACTCATGGTTTTGTTTGCAAGCTTTTGTGAAAGCGTTCATCAAAATGCCTAGGCTCATTTCTTTATTATTTGTTAGGATGAGCGCGTTTTGACTCGGTGATTTAGTGAAATTTATTTTTTGACTAGGTTCAATAGCACAGGGTTCGCCAATAAAAAATTCTTCATAATTGGTACTTTCTAAATATTCTTTTGAGCTTTCTAATTGTGCTGGGATGTTTCCTTCAAAAATAAATGGATGCCCCGTTTCTTTATTGCGTAATTTTACTAATTCGGCGCGATGCTTTCTCTCACTTAGCCAAGCTGTTTGGAAAGGTGAGTTATATTCTGGTAGGCCTGACTGGTTATTTATTATGGCTTCACCTGGACGTGAGAGTAGGCGTGCAGCATTATTATTTTCATTAAAGATGAGATAAGAGTCACTCTCGTTACATTGTAAGGCAATACGAATGCCCATTTGTCCCATAGTGGATTTAGGGAGTGTTTGTGTGCCACCTAAAGTTTGTGACCCAAGTAATACATGAACACCAAAGGCTCGACCTTGGCGAACGATTCTGTCTAGCAATAAGATTGCGTCTTTAGCAAGGGCATCATCTTCAGTGAAAAACTCTTGGAACTCATCGATTACCAATAATAAACGTGGCATTAACTCGGTAGAGTTATCTCGAAATTGACTAATGTGTTGAGCGTTGATTTGACGGAATTTGTCACCTCTTTCTTTAAGCTCTTCATCAATTTTTCGAAGGACACTAAGCCCAAATTCGCGATCAGACTCAATAGCAATGGCGCGAGCATGGGGGAGTTTTTCATTGGCATATACCTTGAACTCCACACCTTTTTTGAAATCTATTAAATAAAATTGAAGTTCTTTAGGAGAATATTTGATGGACATATTGGTGATAATTATATGCAGAAGATTAGATTTGCCAGAGCCTGTTTTTCCTGCCAAAAGGCAATGTTGTGCAGTGCCTTGACCAAATTGAATTTCTTGTTGGCGAGTCCCAGTTAAACCAATTGCAATTGAGAGTGAATTGTTTGTGTTGGCTTTCCACGGTGATGGTTCTTGGATTTTTGAAAATGGGATCTTCACTAAAGTAGATGATGTAGAGGCTGCGCCTACTTTCTTGATGAGTTCATTCATGAGTTCAGGGGAAGGCGCTTCTTCAATAGTTAATTGCTTTTGATTGAAGGGGGATTTTTCCCACTCAAAAGTATCTTCTATAGGTTCTAAAAATATGCAATGATTTTTTATTTCATCAATTCTTAAACCACCAGGTATTGGGTACTCGGTATTGTGATGAATAATCAGGTAAACTCCACATCTGGCACCATTTTGTGCTATGGTGATAAGTCTTTTGACTGCATCTTCGGAAAAATTGAAAGGAAAATCTGCTATGGTTAAAAAGCGGAAGGGTTCAGCTATCTCTCCAGCTGCAAGATTGTATTTACAAATATTGGAAAACTCATTGCGAAGGTATTTTTGGATGATTTTTTCTAGGTGGTCATTTAAGTCGTTCAATACTTGCTCTATGGGGCCAACCTTAGTACTTATTTTACCACCGGTTAGGCTTTTTTGGTAGTCATTCAAATGCATGAAAGCTGCAAAGTTTTCACCTAAAGATAAGGGGTCAATGAAATTGAATCGCGCTTTGCCAGGAGGGATAGTTAGCAGGATCCTCAAAAGGGTTTTTTGTAAAAGTCTTATGCCTCGTGGTCTTCTTGATTTGCTAGCATCTATAAATATTGAACCGTTACTTGGAAGTTCGAGGATATTTGGGATGTTGATAAATTCGGGTATTTGAGCTTGGATGTTTGGGTTTTCAGGATATTTAATTTGTTCATGTAAAGATACATCCATTGATGAGAATGCGATTTGATTATGAAACTCCTCTAGGGGGTCCCAGCTTGCCTGAGCTTTTTCAAAACTTGGGAAAAGTACTTCTTTATATCTTTCATTTTCCTTGATGCTATCTTGTAAATCACTACATGATTTATTTAAGTTTTTATTTATTAGTATTGATTGTTGTTCAATATTTTTTTCAGATGACTCGACAAAAGCTGCTTGGCTTACTTCATGAGCTTCAACTAAATGCCTGATCTGTTCGTCGGTTTTTACACTAATTCGATCCCATAATTCCTGTCTTTCTTGGAGTACGAGTTCAAGTGCGGTGTTTCCTATGGATTCAACATTATGAATTTTTTCAAAATAATTTTTAGAAACTTTATCCATTTCGACAAGTTGGTCGATTTCAATCAATCTCAATTTCTCTTCTAGTTTATTACCTTCTCGATTCTGTATTTGCAAGAATGTGTTTTTATGGCGATTAATAACTCGCAATCTTTCGAGTGCAGCAAGTTCAATGGAGAATTCCAAAAGGGGGAGTATTTGAGAATGATCTTTTTGTAAATTGCTAATAGATTTGGCAATGAGTACGCTACGAATAATGAGTAAAGTGGTGATAATAAATATATTTATTACAAAGGAGTTAACCGTGTAAGAAATCGGCAGGAAATCAGGCTTATAATTGTAGGCAAACAGGAAGGCAGGTATATGAAGGATGATTAAAATTGCATAGATTATGTAGGGACGAATTATCTTGAAGAGTTTGAAAATAAACTTGTTTTCAATATTGGTTTGTAATTGATTGATTGATGTATAAATGGATTTGATTTTGTTATATACATCATCATAGCTCAATTCATTTTTTGTTGACTCTAAATCAAATTCAATTTCTTGGTCGATCAAGTCGTCGAGTGCAATATCAAGATCACGGGCGCTATTTATGCGGCCATGCTTTTTTAGGAATAGTGTGTTTAGATCAATTGAAATATTTAGTTGATTTAAATTATTTTGCCTTTCAGTAAATATCTCTTCTGCTTTAAGGATTTCTTGATCACAAACTTCTCGGTGATCTCCAAGAGCATCAGCCATTAGCTTCCTATCAACATCGCCAATTTCATTAAATTTCTTTTGAATGATTGCTTCTTCTTTTTGAAGTGCGCTTTGGATTTGATGAACTTCGCTCTGCTGTTTTCTTTTTATATCTAAAATTTGGTCTCTAAACTGGGCCTCAATTTTAGTGTATTCATCTTTGTGAACTTTTTTGAGATGAGCTTTTCTATTTTTGAAAACTAGAGATCGTTTATCTAAATCCTGTTGATAATTATCCTTGAGCTTAGCAATTTCGATTATAGCATTGTTGAGTTGACGATTGAGTTCAACTAATAGTTGTTTAAGTTTTTCTGGTGTTAAGGGGAAAATCACTGGTCGTATTCCTCTTTGAAGTGTCTAAAGATTTGTTCGAGTTCGTCAAGGCTATCAAGGGTTAAGCTTATGTGACGGCGAAAGTTTTTGAGGTAGACGCGATCAAACTCAAGAGCTTTTTCATCTTTCCAATGGGTGCGAAGTTTAACCCATTTTTGCTGATTAAGTTGGTTGAGTTCAGCTAGATGTTGACGATGTGTGAGGAAGTTCATAGTTGTTTTTTTGCCTTGATTTGGGTGTAGTCATCTAAGGTTTTAAGTTTTTGCATCAGTGATTCACTTGCTCGGAGGATTTCTAGATCGGTGTAGGAGCGGAATTTGGTGATTTGACCTTTATGGGGGTCGAGTAAGGCGGGTAACTTTTTATTCCATTTTTGCAGCACCTGCTTTTTTTTATCTAAGTCAGCCAATTTATCTTTGGCGCGCTGAATGATGTCTTTAGCTTCAGATGAAGGCCTTCTGCCAGAGCTTTGTTGAGTTTTTTTAATGACTTCTTGCCAATGCAAAATTTGCTTGTTGACTTGTTGAGGAAGGACTTCATGGATAGTTTTTTGTCGCCGTGTAATCTCATTGCGCATTTCACCCGCTGCTTGATTAATTTGCTCACGAGATTTCTTGAGGTGTAGAGCAAACTGTTCGAGTGCGTCAAAAGACTGGATATTGGCTTTGTTAGACATATTACCTTTGTTTTAAGTATTCATCAATTTTGTCAGCTTTTCGAATGAGAAGTGGAGCTTGGTCGTTGGAGCATTCGACGAATTTTTTTAAGCTTTTCATGGCGCGCTCAAATTCCTCGGCAAAACGAGCGTGTTCTTGGTCTTGCCAAGTTTCACTAAGGGCTTTGTAACGTCCCCTGAGTGAGAGCATACGATTTTGTAATTCTTGATTAAAATTTTTAAGTTCGGCGGCAAAGGCGCGTACTTGTGAGGGGTCAATTGAAGCTTTAGCCATGATTGTGTCCTTAAGTTACAAGTTTAAGCTAGTAATTGAGTAAAGAGAATTCCAGTATAATAAAAAAATATCGACTTAAAACTTGCTAAAATTAGTGCAGATATTACTAAATAAGCTCAATGTTTTTCATAAGTCAAAAAAATAGGTGGTATTTGCTCATCATGAAAAAATTAATTATTGCACTCCTTTTTACTTTATTTTGTTCCTGTTCTTTCTTTGAGGAGGAGGAAGATCCCTACGAAGATATGACTCAAGAAGAGGAATTTGCAGCTCGAAATAAGCAAGTCTTTGATAAGCAGCCAGACAAGGAACGAGAAGAGTATTTGAAGAATATGCGAACTGCGCAAGGTAGTGGTCAAATTCAGAAAGATGAAGAGGTGACGGATTATGCACTCGTAACTCGTAAAATGAGTCGTCAGCAATACGAAAGAACTCTTGCTCAGGCTGAGTTGGGAGATGAAGATGCTTGTTACCGCATGGCAATGATCCACAAGTATGGATACTATGGACCTAGACCCAATATGGCTCTTGCTAAAAAATGGCTTAAAAATGCAGCTGATCTTGGCTCGATTAAAGCTCGACATCAGTTGAGACACTTAGAAAGAAAGTACTAGAAGCTTTCATTTAACAAGATTTTCACTAAAGCTCGCGTAAAAAAGCTACATTTATCTATGCTGAGGCGATAGATGACTGGAGAATTTTTGAAGTGGGTTTAAACTTGAGGGTTTGAAATAAAATTTTAATCTAGAGAATATAGGATTCCGTTTGATGAACTTAGATTTATTAGCTGCTCAAGCTCAAAGGCAGGGTGGCCCCGCTGAAATGATTAAGACTATTGCAATTTTTGTAGTCTTTTACGCGATTTTTTACGTTATAATTCTTCGTCCCCAGAAGAAGAAAGTGCAGGCTCACAAAGATCGTGTTGCATCTTTAGTTAAGGATGACGAAGTTATTCTTGAAGGCGGAATTTATGGTTCAGTCAGAGCCATTGAAGATGGCGTTCTGCAAGTTGAGATTGCAGAAAAGACTATCGTTAAAGTAGATCAAAACGCAGTTCGCTCAGTTGTCAGCGAAGACGCTAAGAAATAAATCGAGGGTACAAATGTCAAAATCAGTTAAATACCGCTTGATTGCGGTTCTCATCGTTCTCGCATTATGGATGATGGAATCAACACCACTTAAAAACCAAGACTTATTTGCGCACATTCGCAAGCAAGCTGAGAATTCATTAGCAACCAAGCTTAATGATACTGAAGCCAAGAAACTCGATGAGCAACTGAGTGAACTCATTGTTGAGGCAAATGAAGATAATACTGGCGATAAAGCTCGTGAACTTAGAGAACTCAGAAAAGTTAGAAATCAATATATTTCGAATGAAGAAGCTGAGACTTTCAAGAAAATCGTAGATAATGCAGAAGCAGATGTAAAAGCCGGCAAAAAGAAAGCTGAAGACTCACCAGTGCCAATGAATCCTTCTGAAGCTCTTCTTCACAACACGAGAACGGAAAATATTCGTCTCTTTAAGTTCTTTGGAATGCCTAGCTTTTCGAACAAAAAAGTTGTCAGTCGTTTACAGGGTGAAGTTTCTGGTCGCTTGAAGCTCGGTATCGACCTTAAGGGTGGTGTTGAATTTATCGTGGCCTTCGATCCAGATGAACTTAAGCCTGAAGATGGCGAAGCTATTGAAGTGCGTGACAAAATCGTTGAAGTTCTAAAGAAACGTATTGATAGCAAGGGTGTTGCGGAAGCTGAGATTCGTCCTTTCTCTGATAATACCGTTCTCGTACGTGTTCCAGTCGTTAATGATGCGGAAAGAAATGCCGTTGCTTCTTTAATCACTCGTCAAGCTGAATTACAGTTCCGTGCTCTCCATGAAACACGTCCCAATGGTCCTAAGCAACCAGAAGATATCGGCTATGAATTAGTTTACAGTAAAGCCGATGAGTCTGGAAGACCTCCAGAAGTTCTCCTTCTTAAAGTTGAGCCAGAAATGACTGGTAAAGACATTGTCAAAACTTCTTACGGTCAAGACCCCGATGGTGGTGGTTGGGTAGTAAGCAAAACTTTCAACCAAGAAGGTGCTAAAGATTTTGGTGAAGTCACAGAAAGATTTGTTCAAAAGCGTTTAGCGATTGTCCTTGATGGCGTTTGCTACAGTGCTCCTAGAATTCAAGCCGTTATCAATGGTGGTACAGCTCAGATTGACGGTATGGACAGTATCGAAGAAGCGGCTGAATTAGCTCTCGTTCTTCAATCAGGTTCACTCCCAGTCAAAATCAATATCGATGGTGAATCACGTACTGATGCAACATTAGGCGAAAGCTCAATTAAGAGTGGTGTGATGATGACCATCATTGGTGTCCTTGGTGTGATGCTCTTTATGATGTGGTGGTATAAGCTCCCAGGTCTTTTCGCAGCAATCGGACTCGTAATCAACCTCGTTTTACTTGCCACTTCTATGATGATCTACGGTGCTACTTTTACGCTTCCAGGTATTGCGGGTATCGCATTAACACTCGGTATGGCTGTTGACTCCAATGTACTGATTTTTGAACGTATTCGTGAAGAACTTTCCACAGGTAGAATTGCGGATAACGCAACTCGCGAGGGTTTTGCTCGTGCGTTTACAGCTATTTTTGATGCGAACTTAACAACTTTTATCTCGGCACTTATCCTCTACAACTTTGGTACAGGTCCGATTCAAGGTTTCGCAATTACGCTCTCAATCGGTATTATCACAACCATGTTCACAGCGATTTTTGTCTCGCGCATTTTCTTCGACTGGATGAATAATGGTGAGCGCGGTGATAAGAAAGTTATTTCAGGTTTAGGTACATCTAAGAAATGGAACATCAACTTCTGGAAAAACCGTAAAAAAGCTTTCCTCCTTTCAACCATTCTTTGTGGTGTTTCTATCGTAACTTTAGTCACAAAAGGTACTGACGCGCTAAGTGTGGACTTCACTGGTGGTACAGCACTTTCCTATCAAGTAGAAGGAGAAGCTCCTGATCAAGAAAAGATTGCAGCGGCATTAAGTAGCGAACTCAAAGTGAAAAGTCCCCGTATTGCTTATAAAACGGCAGTGGGTGCTGAAGGCAAGAGTTTAGAGCTTGTATTCAAAGATCTCCCTGGTGAAGATGCCGACACTTTTGCTAAGAAAGTGGATGCTCTTCTCAACAAGATCGGTTCTGAAACAGGTGCAACATTTGTCAATAATGGCGGTGAAAGCATCGGTGGTCTCGTTGGGGAGCAGTTCAAGAGTAAAGCTCTTAGCGCCATGCTTTGGGTAATGGTTGCGATCTTTATCTACATTACTTTCCGTTTCGAGAGTGTGTTTGCGATTGGCGCAATTGCGGCCCTGGCACACGATGCCTTGATTGCTGTGGGTATCTTTGTTCTTCTCGGCAATCAAATTTCACTCCCAATTATTGGTGCGGTATTAACGATTATGGGTTACTCGCTGAATGATACGATTGTTGTTTATGACCGTATCCGTGAGAAATCTGGCGACATCAAGAAGAAGTCAATTTTCGAAATCGTGAATACGGCAATTAATGATATGCTCGGTCGTACAATTATTACTTCACTCACAACTTTATTTGTTGTTATCGTGCTTTGCTTAGGTGGCGGTGTACAAGAATTCGCCACTGTTCTTACAATCGGTATTGGTGTAGGTACTTTCTCCTCAATCTACGTAGCAGCGCCAATTGTTTGCAACCGTATGGCAACTCAACTTGAACGTATTTCTGCAGAGCGTGATGAGCGTGATATTAAGCGTCAAAACGATCAAACAGTATTCCAGGAAGAAGCCTAGATAATGTCCGATAAGCTCGTAATTGCTGATAGAGAAATTCGTTCCCGCTTTTTTGTGGGAACGGGTAAATTTCAAAATAACTCAGCAATGATGTCTGCGATTGAAGCGAGCGGTGCAGAAATTGTCACTGTAGCGCTTCGTCGTTTAGATTTTGAAAGAGAGAAGGGCGAGAATATTATTGATGCACTCGACCCGGAGAAATACCTTATCTTACCCAATACGAGTGGTGCGGCGACTGCTGAAGAAGCAGTTGTTATGGCGAAATTAGCTCATGCAGCAGGAATGCCGAAATGGGTGAAGCTTGAGATTCACCCTGATCCACGTTATTTACTTCCCGACCCTATCGAGACACTGAAAGCAGCAGAGGCCTTGGTGAAAGAAGGTTTTACTGTACTTCCCTATATCAATGCAGATCCCGTTTTGGCGAAGCGTTTAGAAGAAGTTGGCTGTGCCACTGTGATGCCTTTGGCGGCGCCCATAGGTTGCAACCAAGGTTTACAGACAAAAGAAATGATTAAGATCATTATTGAACAATCTAATATCCCAGTTGTCGTCGATGCGGGTTTAGGTGCACCTTCTCACGCTTGTGAAGCCATGGAGATGGGTGCTGATTGTGTATTAGTGAATACGGCATTGGCGGCAAGTTCTGATCCTGCGGGAATGGCAAAAGCTTTTTCTGTTGCCGTTGAAGCAGGTCGTCAAGCCTACTTATGTGGTTTAGCTAAGCGCGGAGCTCAGGCTTCTGCGAGTAGTCCACTAACTTCATTTTTAAAATGAGTTTCCTCGAGAGTTTCAATTCCTTTGACCGAAGTGCCCTTCAGTCAAACCTGAACTGTGAAGATACGAGTCGTATCGAATCTTTGATTAGTTCGGGCTATCCAAAAGAAGGTTTAGAAACTTTTTCACTACTTTTATCGCCTGCGGCTAGTCAGTTTCTAGAGCCTTTGGCTCAGCTCTCAAGTCAATTGACTTCTGAACGTCATGGTAAAGTGATTCGTCTCTATGCACCAGCTTACATGTCGAATGAGTGTACAAATACTTGCACCTATTGTGGTTTTACGATGGAAAATAAGATTCCACGTAAAACTCTTGATGAAAAAGAAATGGAAGCTGAGGCTAAGTACCTAAATGATCGTGGTTTTCGCCAACTTTTGCTCGTTTCAGGTGAACACCAAAAAATTGTGACAGCAGAATATGTTTCAAAGATGGTTCGTTCAGTTCGCCCTTATTTTTCCTCTGTGGCCATCGAGACAGCTCCCTTTCGCCAAAATGAATACGAAGACTTAGTGAAAGCGGGAGTTGATTCACTTACGCTTTATCAAGAAACCTACGATCGCGATGTATATGCTCAGGTTCATTTACGCGGTAAGAAAAAAGATTATGATCATCGTTTTGATGCGCCCATGCGCGGTGCAGAAGCCAAGATGAGAAAAATTAATATGGGCGTGCTCTTGGGGCTCGCACCCGACTGGCGCTTAGATACTTTGAATTGTGCCTTGCACTTGGATTGGATGATGAAGAATTACTGGCGTGTTCAGTATTCGGTTAGTCTTCCGCGTTTGTGTGAGTCCGAGACTGATTATAAGCCAGCTGTAGACGTAAGTGATAAAGATGTGGTGCAATTGATTTTAGCTTGGCGTTTGGCTTTTCCGGATTTGGGTATCAATATTTCCACGCGTGAACCTGCATTTTTGCGCGACGGTTTAATTGGTTTAGGTGTGACTCATATGAGTGCGGAGTCATCAACAGAGCCAGGTGGCTATTGCAATCCTGAATCTGCCTTGAAGCAATTCGATATAACAGACGAGAGAAATGTAGATGAGATTGGAAAGATTATTGAATCTCGCGGGCATGAAGTTGTTTGGAAGGACTGGGAGCCTTGTTTACTGGGTTAATTTACTCAACTCATCAAATTCTAATAGCTAATTAATTTTTCATTTTCCCTGCACGTTTGCGCTGAGCTGAAAAATGCAGTAAGTTTTTTGAAGTGTTATTTGATAGTGTTAGGAGAATATGAAAGAAACATCCTGCAAGGATTGCGGTTTACTTATAAGTATTGAGGAGTTTGATATGACTCATCAGTATTCCTGTCCGCGTTGTCATTCTGTGTTTTATAGGCCAGGTGAATCTTTTGATTTAGTCTTGGTGATGGCCCTGTCGGCCTTTTTGTTTTTTATTCCCACACTCTTTTTGCCTATTATGACTTTAACGATCATGGGGCAGGCTCATTCGGTAACCTTACTAGAGGCCGTTTTATTTTTCTTCCACGATGGTTATTACGTGATTGCGATCATTGCATCTTCCGTAGGGGTTTTTATCCCTTTGTTAATGCTGTTTTTGATCATGATGTTGATAATTCCTGCGAAAATTGGGCGACCAATTTCTCGTTTAAAAAGTTTTTTTCGTTATTACGAACATTTGGCTCCTTGGTCAATGGCAGAAGTTTATTTAATTTCGATTTTTGTTGCTATTGTAAAGCTAGCTGGCATGGCCACCTTGAAGCTAGATGCAGGCTTAGTTTTGTTTGTTTTTTTTCTCCTAAGTTACTATGTGACGGTGACGTGGTTTAACGCTGAAGATTTATGGAATCACTACGATGAAATGGAAGACTGATATTAGCGAGGGAAAAGTTTTGTGTCTGACTTGTGAAGAGTTGCATGACGTTGGAGCTGAAACATGTGTGCGTTGTGGTGCGGGTATTTTTCAACGTAAGCCATCTTCCATGGCTCAGACCTTTGGCTATGTGATTGCGGCGACTTTGTTTTTAATACCTGCTAACTTGATGCCGATGATGGTGGTGACGAGTTTAGGTACGGATGAAGGTAGTACGATCATGGAAGGGGTTATTTACTTTTTGGCTCATAAGGAATACGGATTGGGGCTGATCATATTTATTGCGAGTGTAGCTGTTCCAGTCTTTAAATTATCAGTGGTTTATTTTTTGTTAATGATCGTGGCGTTCAGGCAAAAAGATAAGGCCAAGCTAGGGTTAAAACTGTTTCACCTTATCCACCTTATAGGTAAATGGTCAATGCTGGATGTTTTTGTGGTCGCATTGATGGTTTCGATGGTTCAATTTCAAGGTTTGGCGACAATCCAAACTGGTGCAGCGGCAATTTCTTTTTGTGCGGCAGTGATCTTTACGATTATTGCTACAGAGAAATTTGACCCAAGATTAATGTTTGATAATTAAAAGACGGTGAAAGTGATGGAACAAAAGGCAGTAGTGAAAAGTAAAAAACCCATTTATGTGGTTTGGATTATCCCAATAGTCGCAATGGCGGTGGCGGGGCTGATGATATATAAATACTTTGATGACAAAGGGTTCGAGATTGTTATTACCTTTGATAGTGGTGAAGGTCTCACTGCGGATAAGACAGCACTCGTTTATAATGGTATAAAGATTGGCCAAGTCACAGGTGTTCAAGTTAATAAGAATGATGTGACCAAAGTCGATGCCACTTTAATGCTAGAGAAAAAAGCAGCGATTATTTCCAAACGTGGAACAATTTTTTGGAAAGTTGAACCCAAGGTAACGCTGACGGAGATTAGTGGTTTATCCACGATCTTAAGTGGTGTGTACATTGGAGTTATGCCACCAAGTAAGGATAAATTAGAGCTGGCAGGTATGCCTAACCAGTTTGATTTTCAGGCGGAGTCTACAGCACCTGTTGATGCTTTTGATCCAGGTTTACGTTTTAAGCTAAAAGCTGATGAATCGGATTTGAAGATTGGGGCGCCAATTATGTTTCGAGATATTGTGGTCGGCGATGTTGAAAATGTGATTTTAACTAAAGAGGGCGTGGAGTACTCCATGCATATTCAAGAGGATTACGCACATTTAATTAAAGAAAATTCAAAGTTTTGGAAAATTTCAGGTGTCGATATTCGTGCTTCCCTAGCAGGAATACGCATTAGTATGGATTCATTAGCATCAGTTATTGCTGGTGGCATTGCTTTAAGTTCTCCTGAACAGAGTAAAGCTATTTCTAGCGAAGATACTGAATTTATACTTTATGAGGATGAAGAAGCCACTCATTTGGCTAGCGATACGATTTATTTGACTTCAAAGCTTGGTTACAATATCGATGAAAAATCAACTTATATATACTACAAAGGTATTCATGCGGGTATCGTGGATAAAGTCTCCTATGACCCTAAGAGAGATGAAACTACTTTTGCAATTAAGTTGGATGAAGATTTTCGTCACCTAGCTAATAAAGATGCTTATTTTTGGATTGTTGAACCAAAAATTGGTCTGACAAAAGTCAAGGGACTAGATGCCTTGGCTCGTGGGCCTTACATCACTTTTGAAACCAAATCTAAAAGTACTGATTTAATAAGTGAATTTAAATTAAATACTCAAGCACCAGTTATGGAAGGTACGGAGCTGCGCTTACATGCAAAAAAAAGTCACTCTTTAAAAGAGGGAGTTAATATAGTTTACAATGATTTAGTGGTAGGTACTTTGTTGCGTTCTCGTATTATGAAGACTGGTGAGGTGGATTTTGATGTGGTGATTGCCGATGAGTATAAACATTTAGTGAACGAGACTTCTAGTTTTTATTTGCAGGGAGCCGTTGAAGGCGAAGTGTCTCTCAAGGGCATGTACTTTAATGTAGGCTCACTTAGCTCAATGTTGCACTCAGGTATTGCTCTTGTGACGGAAGATCTAAGTGTACAGTCTAGTAAGTATTCATTTGAACTCTTGGATAGTTACCATGCGTATAAAGAGCAGGAGTATACTAATGATGGAGGTGTTTTTTATACGATTTTGACTAAGGAACTTGGCTCAGTTAGTCAGGGATCCCCTTTGTTATACAAGGGTTTAAATGTTGGTAAAGTGATGTCCTATGACTTAGATCAAAAAAGTGGTCTCATTAAAATCAAGGTCTATGTAACAGGCCAATACAAAGATACAATCAACGCCTCCACTAAGTTCTTTAATATGAGTGGGATTGAAGTGAAAGCCGATATGACAGGGCTTAAATTGGTGACTGGCTCAGTAGAAAGTATTATTTCTGGTGGGATTTCTTATGCTACACCCATAAAGTCAAATACGGAGCCCATACCTGATGAGTTTGAATTGTATGAAAGTTCAGATGAAGCTCAGAAATTTTATGTTGCTGCTAGCTTGAGTACTCAGCATGAGTCAGGTTTAAAAGTAGGGAGTAAGCTGATTTACAAAACGATGACCATAGGTCAGGTAACTCACGTGAGTCTAGTTCGTGATGTGCTGAAATACGATGTAATGATTGAAGAAAAGTATAAAGATGTTATGGCGGAAGATTCAAGATTTTGGATCGAAGATTTTGAATTTAATATTGATCAAGTTAAAAACCCGGCGGCAATTGTGACGGGTGCCTTTATCAAGGTCAGCAAAGGTTTGAGTCAGCATAGCTTGAATCATTTTGACTTATTGGACACAGCTCCTGCTGAAACGATCAATCAAGAGGGGTTGCGAGTTGTTGTGAAAGGCGAGCGCTTAAGTAGTCTAAAAGTGGGATCACCAGTTTTTTACAGACAAATAAAAATTGGTAGCATAGAAGCTTTTAAATTGAGCTCAGATTCAACTGGAGTTGAAATGCGTTTGTTCATTGACCCTAACTTTAGCTACTTAGTTAGAAGAAATTCTATTTTTTATAATGCAACAGCAATGGGTATGGATGTGAGTTTGTTTGGCGTTAAGCTCAGTACAGAGACTCTTTCAACAATTATCCATGGTGGAATAACGATGGTTGTGCCTGATAAACCACAATCTCTGGCTCGAGAAATGGAACGCTTTACTTTACATAGTGAAGCTGAAGAAGAATGGTTGGAGTATAAACCTGTTTTAGTTAGAGAGTAAGTAAAGACTTACGCATCTACTGGCTTAGCTCAAGTTGAGCCGATTTCATGCCTCTGGGATGACGGAAAAATGCGGTTCCCGCAACGAGTACATTAGCTCCAGCGTCACGAACAATTTTAGACGTCTCTTTATTAACGCCACCATCAACTTGAATATGTAGCTTGGGGTTGGCTTCGCGAATGATCGTGATTCTCTCGACCATGTCGTGCATGAAACTTTGTCCGCCAAAGCCTGGTTCAACAGTCATAATTAAAACCATTTCTATTTTATCCACAAAAGGCAATAAGGTCTCAATGTCCGTGCCCGGTTTTAAGGTGAGTCCCGCACTCATGCCATATGAGTGGATTTGATCAATGACTTCTTGCGTATCACAGTCTGATTCAATATGGAAAGTTACGTGATCACAACCGGCTTGGGCAAATTCCTCGATATATTTTTGAGGGTGACTAATCATCAGGTGAGCATCAAAGAGTGCTTCTGAATGAGCACGGAGTTTTCCGATGACGCCAGGACCAAAAGAAATGTTGGGCACAAAGTGGCCGTCCATGACGTCGAGGTGGATGAATTGAGCCCCAGCTTCATGAGCTCCGCTGACTTCTGGGGCAAGGTTTGCGAAGTCCGCAGCCAGAATTGAGGGGGATACGATGATTTCTTGAGGTTTGAAAGCAGAGATTTTCATAACTTGTGTCGTCCTATGATCATTGAAAGAAGCCTTATTGAGCATATACTAGGCTAAATATTGTATAACGGTAACAGATTTTAGAAAAAAAGGTTAATTTTATGCCAGATACCTTAGCAGGGGTTTTATCAATTGTTTTTGTCGCATTCTTTTTCGGCTTTAGTATATTTATTCACGAGTTGGGGCACATGTTGGCTGCCCTGTGGAGGAAGATGCATGTTGACAAGTTCTCCATTGGCTTTGGTCATAGGATTCTCTCCAAGAGATGGAAGAATATAGACTTCGTTATTGGTTGGTTGCCCTTAGGCGGTTATGTAGCACTCCCTCAGATGGATGCGGCAAATGAGCCACAGACGGAAGATGGTAAACCCTTGCCTGAAGCCAAGCCCCTAGATCGAATTATTACGGCTTTAGCAGGACCATTTTTTAATATCTTATTTGCTTTAGTTTTAGGGACAGTGATTTATTTTGTCGGCAAGAAAGTTCCTCCAGTTGCTGAAGGACTCTTAATTACTAATGTCCCCAAAGAATCAGTTGAATTTACCAAAGGTTTAAAAGCGGGAGATATTATCCGTGAAGTGAATGGTAAAGCTGCAACGAGCCATCAAGTCACGATGATGGAATATGTCATGCGTGATGATGTGACTTTAAAAGTGGATCGCGGTGATCAAAAAGACTTAGTGATTGGGCCTTTTACTCCAAAGAGTAATAAGAATTATGAAAACTTAAGGTTGATGAGCATAGAGAGTGAATCTTTGTACCCAGCGGGTTTAGGTGGCATTGCCAAGGGTTCAGCAGCCGAAGAGGCAGGGCTTTTGTCTGGTGATATTATCAAAAAAATTGATGATAAACAAATTGATTACTTCTATCAAATCGGTGATGAAATAAACGCTGACGACCGCAAAGAATTCACTTTTGTCATTGAGCGTGAAGGACAAGAAAAGACTTTTCTCATTGCACCGCAAATTAAGAGTGTAGACAAGGCGGGGATGATGTTCAGAAGCTTTCCAGGAATTATGGACGTGATTGCGGAGTCTCCTGCAGAAAAAGCCGGCATTAAAGCTGGAGATGCCATTGTGGAAGTCAATGGTTATCCCATGAAGGATTTGAAAGAATTTAAAGGTGTGGTGGCACGTCATCAAAAAGAAATGATGAAAGTCAAATTGCAGCGTGGAGCAGAGGTGGTGGAGCTTGAGTTTACACCGACTCATACTTACAAGCAGTTAGGAGTGGGACCACAAATGTCGATTCAAAAAATTAATCCTGTCGTTCAGATCACTCGCGTAGTGGAAAATACTTACGATACGATTAAAGCTTTAGTTTCACCAAATTCAGGTGTCGATATTTCCATGATGTCGAGTTTTGTGGGTATTTCTAGTGGTATGTATAAGACGGTTAAGCAGGCGGGACTCATCGAAGGTTTGAGTTTTGTTTTAATGATCAATGTGGCTCTAGCTATTTTCAACTTACTGCCTTTCCCTGTTTTAGATGGTGGACACATTGTGATTGCGCTCATTGAGATGTTAACTCGTCGCAAGGTTCCTGCGGCTGTTTTACAGCCCATTTACGTTGTGTTCATGCTTCTACTTATGACTTTTGCGCTCTACGCAACTTTTAATGATGTGAGGCGAGAAGTCGATACAAGAGAAGTGGTTCAAGATCCACTTGAGCTGCCAGTTAAGACATTAGGTAAAGTAAGCTGAAATGCTTTTAGTTGAGGGGCTCAGTCGAACTTTTGGGGATGCGCGTACGGGAGAAGTGCATGCTTTAAAGAATGCGAGTTTCGAATTAGCCCCAGGTGAAACGGCAGGCCTTTTGGGTATGAATGGTGCGGGAAAATCAACTCTTTTGCGAATCTTAGCGACCACTCTAAAAGCAAGTGCGGGAACGCTTTCGCTTAATGGTTTGGAGTATAAGGTTGAAGGTGATGAACAAGCGAATGAAAAAATCCGTCATCATGTGGGTTTTTTGTCGGGGAGTACGGGTTTATATAAACGCATGACGGGGAAAGAGACGCTTGAGTTTTTTGGCCGCATGTGTTCAATGGATGAAGCTGAGCTTCAAGCAAAGATAGAAGATTTTGTAACGCGCTTGGGGATGGTAGATTTTATTGATCGCTATACAGATAAATACTCCACCGGGCAAAAACAAAAAGTCAACATCTGTCGAGCACTTATACATGGTCCAGACTTACTGATCCTCGACGAAGCCACTACAGGGCTTGATCCTGTGGCACGCCTACAAGTAACTGAATTTATACAAAAAATGCGCAACCCGCAAAGAATGATGATGTATTCAACTCATTATTTCGATGAGGCCGAGAATTTATGTGATAAACTGCTTGTGCTTCATCAGGGTGTTTTAATGTATAGTGGGACCAAAAAAGAAGTTCTTGAACAAGCAGAGTGTCAATCACTCAGTGAGCTTTTTGCGGGCTTAGCAAAATCCTAGTAAGCCATAAGCCATGGCGAGGCTTTAAGCTTAAATAGCATTGATTTGCTAATTTTTTCTATTGTGAGGCTTGTTCCTCCATACTTTTTAGTTGCATAAGACTTAGGGATCAGTAATTTAACGATGTCTTTTTAGTGTATTTACCAATTGAGGAGTTTTTTATATGAGAAATTTATTGTTTTTAGGCACGGCTGCATTGATGAGTGCATCTCTTATTGCTGACGATAGCACTTACCATCAGAATTTTAACACAGCGAAAACGAAACAAGTGAGTCGTTACTCATCGCAAGTTGTCGCAGCAGAAGGTGAAATGTCGAACTTTTATACGCGTGGCCAAGTTCAGTTTATCGCGGGAAAAGAGGGTTACGCACTTGATTTAAGCGAAGGCAAGGGGCGTAGTGAAGGTCGTTTGCGCGTTGGACAAAAGTTTTATGATGCGAATGTCGCAACATTTGGTTTCTGGCTTAAAGCAACGGAAGATAGTTTCGGCGTAAAAGATAAAGAAGCCGTAATCGTAGAAGAACGTGGTAGTGAAGCTTTTTTGTCACTCGTTGTAGATAAATTTGGTCGCTTTAGTTTGCGCGGTGCTACAACTTTTGTTGATGAACTCCCCGCAGTTGAAGAAATCGTTGAAGAAAAGAGGCAGAACTTTCAAGAGGATCTCAAGGAACAAGAGGCTATATACCGCAAGCGTTACAATATTGTGAACGATCGCCCCTTAAGTGATTCTGAAAAAGTTGAAGTTGAGAAAGGCTTATATGAGCGTTATGCAGTTGAATCAGCAAAAGAATTGGCAGAGATGAAGAAAACTGGTTTATACAAAAGCCAAAGCTTCGATTTTCTTTGTGATAAAAAAATGAATGTCGATGCATTTAAAGAGGGTGCTTGGAATCACGTCGCTATTTCTTGGAATAGCTTCCTTGGTACATACGTTGTTCTTTTTAATGGCGAAGTTATGATGATAACAAAAAATTCTGTAGCTTTGAGAGATGGTTTCCGTAGAAATTCGGGTGAGTTTATTACTTTTTCTCCGGGGAAATCGGGTTTGAAAATGGCAATTGATAATGTCAAAATCAAATCTTATGTGATTGATGGCGATATTAAAGTATCTAAATTCTAAGAGCTAAAAAATAGACTTTTTGAAAGGCCCGGAATAAGTCCGGGTCTTTTTTTGTTCTAACTGTGGAATAAGTGTAAAAAAAACATATTTTGGAGGCAGATTTATTAATTTAAGGAAATAATTATGAGTACTAAGCAGGACGTTGTCAATCAAGACAAAATTACACGAGATCCTTTTTCCCAATTCAGAGAAGATTTACGTTCAAGGCCAAATTCACCCAGAAGTAAAAGTTGCCATGCGCAAAGTGACTTGTGCCGACACCAAAACGACTGATGTGCCAGAGAAGAATGATCCCGTTTTTATTTACGATACCTCAGGGCCATATACAGATCCTACTGTAGAGATCGATGTGACGAAGGGTTTAGCTCCCTTAAGAGCTGACTGGGTTAAAGCGCGCGGCGATGTGGAAGAAGTTGAAGTTAACTCTGAGTACACTAAATCACGTAGCATGAAATCTAGCTTAGATCAGATTCGCTTTGAAGGAAAACGCAAGCCATTAAGAGCTAAAGAAGGCGCTTGCGTGACTCAGTTGCATTATGCAAAGCAGGGGATTATTACACCAGAAATGGAATATATTGCCATTCGCGAGAATATGAAGCAAGCTGAGATGTATCAGCAAGTCGTTCACCCAGGCCAATCTTTTGGTGCAAATACACCTAAAGAAATTACTCCAGAGTTTGTTCGTGACGAGATCGCAGCTGGTCGTGCCATTATTCCTAATAATATCAATCACCCAGAATCTGAGCCAATGATTATTGGTCGAAACTTCTTAGTGAAAATTAACGCAAATATCGGTAATAGTGCAATTACATCTTCTATTGAAGAAGAAGTAGAGAAGCTCGTTTGGGCCACTCGTTGGGGCGCCGACAACGTAATGGATCTTTCTACAGGTAGAAATATTCACGAAACTCGTGAGTGGATTCTTCGTAATTCACCAGTACCAATTGGTACGGTTCCGATTTACCAAGCTTTAGAAAAAGTTAATGGTAAAGCCGAGGACCTAACTTGGGAAATCTTTAGAGATACACTTATTGAACAAGCTGAACAGGGCGTCGATTATTTCACCATCCATGCGGGTGTGCTCCTCAAATACGTTCCGAAAACAGCAA